>CANCAO010000109.1 GCA_947374105.1 Comamonadaceae bacterium
CGCGGCGCACAAGACATGCAAAGCGAGATGGAGCGTTTCCCGCGTCTGTTTCGCAACGCCGAGAGTGTGCCCGGCCTGACTTGGCCGTCCATGGTGATTGGCGGCGGCAACCCTGCCAAGGGTGAAGCCCCCGGCAAGCTGTCCATCAATCTGGGCGGTGTGGTGGTGCAAATCTGGAGCCCCGGCCCCGGCCACACGCGCGGGGACACCATCGTCTGGGTGGAAGCCGAAAAAGTACTGTTCTCAGGCGATCTGGTGGAGTTTGAGGCTGGGGTCTATACCGGCGACGCGCAATTGGCCGAATGGCCCGCCACGCTTGAGGCGCTGCGCGCGCTCAAGGCCGAGGCCATCGTGCCGGGACGGGGCGAAGCCATGATGGGCCGTGCCAACGTCAACAAGGCGCTGGACTACACCAAGCGCTGGGTCGAGCTGCTGTTTAAGGCTGGGCAAGAGGCCGCTGCGCAAGGCATGGACCTCAAAGCCGCCATGGCCCACACCCGCAAAAGCATGGACCCGGTCTTCGGCCACGTCTTCATCTACGAACACTGCCTGCCCTTCGACGTGAGCCGCGCCTATGACGAAGCGCAGGGCATCAAAAACCCGCGCATCTGGACGGCCAAGCGGGACCAGGAGATGTGGAAGGCTTTACAGGCGTGAGGCACGCTTAGCCTCATGATCTTTGCGCGGCCAAAATCCGCGCATCGGCCTCGTAATTTTTTAGCACCTCCACCGCTTTTAACCGCTGCGACGCGCTGGTGCTGTTGTGCAGGGCAGCCAAGGTCGTGCAGCCCTCCGTGATTAATTTCTCTTGCTGGTTGCGGTAGGTCACATCGGGGGAGTTCAGGCTGCGCTCAATCAGGGCTTGCACTTCCGCTTTCACGTGGGCGGGGCGATCGGCTTTGTTGCTGTGCTCGGCAAGGGTGCGCAGAATGTCTTGCTGGCGTCGCAGGGCTTCACGGTAGGTAGCGGTGGCGTCAAAGCTGGAGCTGGCGATGCTTTGGCGCAACACGGCGCGCTGCGGCTCTTGCAGACGGCCATAGAGGTTTTCAGTACGATCTACCGCCAGTTGGAAGCGGTAAGCGCTGAGCTCTTCGGGCGTCACGTCTATCCATTGCGTCCGCCATTTTTTATTCTTCTTTTCAAATTGCTGGGCCAGGTACTTGAGTTGATCAGGTCGCAAAGTCGGTGTGAGAGCGCTCAGTGGCTCTGCCGCGCGTGTGCCCATTTGCTGCATGAAGCCGCGCACCTCGGTAGCCACGGCGCACAGTTGTTCGGGGCTGACTTTGCCAGGGGCAAGCCGCTGTATTTTTAGCAGTGACTCTGCATAGGCGGGCAGCGCTTGGCTGCGGTGCCAAGTGTGCAGCGTGGTCAGGCCGTCGCGTACCTGGAGCGATTGCACGTCATTGAGGTCAAGGTAGCCATCCAGCCACCAGTAGGTGATTGACGGCGCGCTGTTGTAGCCCAGCTTGATAGCGCTGCAACTCGTCAACAAGATGAGTAAAAGTGCGCTGATAATGCGACTCAGCGTCGTCCAAAGGCGGGCAGATGTAGGCATGAAAATAAGCATGAAACAGTGTGGGGCAGGCGCGAGCGTAACGCAGTACTGTCCTCAACCCATGAGGAACAACATGAATCAAGTGAAACAAGCAGCACCGCTGGATGTGGTCATCATGGCCGCCGGCAAGGGCACACGCATGAAAAGCAAGCTGCCCAAGGTCTTGCACCGCCTGGCCGGGCGTGCGTTGCTACAGCACGTGGTGGACCGTGCGGGTGACTTAGCGGCGCGACGGGTGGTGGTGATTACCGGCCACGGCGCTATGGAAGTTGAAGCAGCTCTCGCACGTTCTACGGGCGATACGGCTGGTTTTGCCCTTGAATTTGTGCGCCAGGAGCCGCAACTCGGCACCGGCCACGCGGTGCAACAGACCGTGCCTGTGCTGCCCGATGACGGCGTCGTAGTGATTTTGTCGGGCGATGTGCCGCTGACCCAGACTGACACTTTGCGTGACCTGATTGCGGCCTGCGATGGACGCCAACTCGCCTTGCTGACGATCGACTTTGCCGACCCCACGGGTTATGGCCGCATCGTGCGCTCAAGCACCGGCGGCGTGCAAGCCATCGTCGAGCACAAAGACGCTACGCCCGCCCAGCACGCCATCAAAGAGGTGTACAGCGGCATCATGGCCGTACCCGCGAAGCTGCTCAAGCCCTGGCTGGCCCGGCTGGACAACAAAAACGCCCAGGGCGAGTTCTACCTGACCGATGTGGTCAAGTTCGCCGTGGCCGATGGCGTGCCTGTAGTGGCCCACAAGATCAGCGACCCGCTGCAGGTGGCCGGCATCAACAGCCCGGTGCAATTGGCCGAGCTGGAGCGCGCGCATCAAATGCGCCGCGCTGAGGCGCTGATGGTGCAAGGTGTGCGCTTGGCCGACCCGGCCCGCTTTGATGTGCGCGGTGAGCTGACCTGCGGGCAAGACGTAGAGATCGACATCAACTGCATTTTTGAAGGCCAGGTGGTGCTGGGTGAGGGCGTGAAGATCGGCGCGCATTGCGTCATCGCCCATGCCCGCATCGAGGCGGGGGCGGTGATTCACCCCTTTACCCATATCGACGGTGGCAGCAGCAGTGTCAAAGACCAAATTGTGGTGGGCGCAGGTGCGCTGGTGGGCCCGTTTGCCCGTTTGCGGCCAGGAGCCAAGCTGGGCGAGCAGGTGCACATTGGCAATTTTGTCGAGGTGAAAAATTCCACACTCGCCAATGGGGCCAAGGCCAATCACCTGGCTTATGTGGGTGACTCGGCCTTGGGCGAGCGCGTCAACTTTGGCGCGGGCAGCATTACCGCCAATTACGACGGGGCCAACAAGCACAAGACGGTGATTGAGCATGATGTTCACATTGGCAGCAACTGCGTGCTGATCGCCCCCGTCACCATTGGTGCAGGTGGCACGGTGGGGGGGGGCTCCACCATCACCCAAAACACGGCCCCGGGCGTGTTGACCGTGGCACGCGCCAAACAAGTGAGTCTGTCCAACTGGGCGCGCCCGGCCAAAAAGAAATAAGGCCAAGACGCTGGCCATGAGCATGTCTGACTCTCAATCATCGGCGGTCCCCGAGGCGCTGTCACTGGCTCAGCTACAGGCCGAGCTAGCGCAGGCCCGTGCAGGGATGGAGGCTTTCACCTACGCCGTGGCGCATGATTTACGGGCTCACTTGCGTCACATCACGGCGTATTCGGGCCTACTGCGCGAGGAGCTGGGTGCAAGCCTGAATGCCGACGCCACCCAGTACCTGGACACCGTGACCCAGGCGGCTCGGCTGCTGGGTCAACAGATGGAAGGCCTGGTGGCCTTGTCCAAGCTGGACCGGATCACCCCCAAAAAAGTGTCGCTGGATCAGTCAGCCCTGATTACCCAGGCCTTGGCCAAGCTGGCCCACGAGTCAGCAGGTCGCCAGATCGACTGGCAAGTGGCCGATGACTTCCCGCAGCTACAAGGCGATGCAACCATGGTTCAGCAAGTCTGGAGCCATTTGCTATCCAACGCGATCAAGTTCACACGCCCTCGGGATAAAGCCGTCATCCAGATTGGATGGCAAGTACAACCCGTAACGGGGCATTGCGCGTTTTTCGTTCAGGACAACGGTGTGGGCTTCAATGTACCTACCCCAGATCAAATGTTCGGTGTTTTTCGGCGCTTGCACCCTGCCAGTGAATTTGAAGGGCTGGGTCTTGGCCTAGCGCTGGCGCGCAAACTGGTCGAGTGCCACAAAGGTGAGATCTGGGCGCAATCTGAACTGGACGCAGGTTGCCTGATTCGCTTCACGCTACCATAGCCCCCTGAGTCAGCTCTCTGACCCCCCTCCCCTTCACGCAGTCCCTTTAAACCTCTGGAGCTTTTCTTATGTGTGGCATTGTTGGCGCAGTCTCAAATCGCAATATCGTCCCGGTGCTGGTACAGGGCTTGCAGCGCCTGGAGTACCGGGGTTACGACTCGTGCGGGGTGGCGGTGCATGCGGACGGCGGGCTCAAGCGCGCGCGCAGCACCTCACGCGTGTCCGAGCTGGCCGAGCAGGTAGCGCTGAGCCACTTTGAAGGTCACACGGGCATTGCCCATACCCGTTGGGCTACCCACGGCGCGCCCGCTGTGCACAACGCACACCCGCACTTCAGCCACGGCCCCGGCGCTGATGCCGCAAACCAGCCCGCCCGCGTGGCCCTGGTGCACAACGGCATCATTGAAAACCACGACGAGCTGCGCGCCGCGCTCAAGGCCAAGGGTTATGTGTTTAGCAGTCAGACTGACACCGAGGTGATTTCGCACCTGGTGGATTCGCTGTACGACGGCGACATCTTCAAAGCCGTGAAATCCGCAATCGCCCAATTGCATGGGGCCTACGCCATTGCCGTGTTTCACCACAACGAGCCCCTGCGCGTGATCGGTGCGCGCTCAGGCTCCCCGTTGATTCTGGGTGTGGGTAACGGCGGTGCAGAAACCTTCTTGGCCAGTGACGCCATGGCCTTGGCCGGTGTGACCGATCAAATCGTGTACCTGGAAGAAGGCGACTTGGTGGACATTCGCTTGGGTGCCTACAGCATTTTTGACCGCGATCACCAGCCCGTGCAGCGCGAAGTCAAAACCGTGCAAGCCCACAGCGGCGCGGCAGAGCTGGGCCCGTATCGCCACTACATGCAAAAAGAAATTTTTGAGCAGCCACGCGCCATTGCCGACACCTTGGACGGCGTAGAGGCCATCGTGCCCGAGCTGTTTGGCCCTCTGGCCAAGCAGACCTTTGCAGACATCGACTCGGTACTCATCCTGGCCTGTGGCACCAGCTACTACAGCGGCTGCACCGCCAAGTACTGGCTAGAGAGCATGGCCCACATCCCGACACAGGTGGAAGTGGCCAGCGAATACCGCTACCGCGACTCCGTGCCCAACCCCAAGACCCTGGTGGTCACCATCACCCAATCGGGTGAGACCGCCGATACCCTGGCAGCGCTGCGCCACGCGCAAAGCCTGGGCATGACGCAAACACTGACGATTTGCAACGTAGCCACCAGCGCCATGGTGCGTGAATGCAAGCTGGCCTACATCACCCGTGCGGGTGTAGAAATCGGCGTAGCTTCTACTAAGGCGTTCACCGCGCAACTGGCAGGTTTGTTTCTGCTGACGCTGGCCTTGGCCAAGAGCCGGGGGCATTTGTCGGCGGAAGCCGAGGCAAAACACATCAAGTCCATGCGTCACCTGCCCGTGGCCTTGCAATCGGTGCTGGCCTTGGAGCCACAAATCATCAGCTGGGCTGACGACTTTGCCCGCATGGAAAACGCCCTGTTCCTGGGCCGTGGTCTGCACTACCCCATCGCGATGGAAGGCGCGCTCAAGCTCAAAGAGATCAGCTACATCCATGCCGAGGCCTACCCAGCCGGTGAACTCAAACACGGCCCGCTGGCCCTGGTCACCAGCGCCATGCCCGTCGTCACCGTGGCGCCTAACGACGCCCTGCTGGAAAAGCTCAAGAGCAATCTGCACGAGGTGCGTGCGCGCGGCGGCGTGCTCTACGTGCTGGCCGATGCCGACAGCCGCATCGAGAGCGGCGAAGGCCTGCACGTCATCCGCATGCCTGAACACTATGGTGCTCTGTCACCGCTGCTGCACGTCGTACCCCTGCAACTGCTGGCCTATCACACGGCTTGTGCGCGGGGTACGGATGTGGACAAGCCGCGTAACTTGGCGAAGAGTGTGACGGTGGAGTAGTTCAAACATTCTTGAGTCATCTGTTCCGACCAATTAAAGTCGTAAACAGGTTAATAAAGTCGTAAACACGGCCCTAGCATCCATGCGGGTTTGCGGGGCGGTGAATTTTGGAGACGATTTTTTAAAGTCGTAAACACGCACGTTGATTGTTGCCGCCAAACGGCTGTAGTCCAGTGATTTGTCACTGGGCCTAAAACAAATTTCAGCTTTGGGCCATCTGCCGACATTGGTATGTGACCGATTCAAAGCAGCGAGTCCGTCAACATCCGCCAATCCGGAAACCTGACATTCATTGTCGGCCGCTTCGTGCCCATAGCGGGCGCTCGCGTCAGGGCAGAGCGGTCATTCAGTTTTCGTTCGAGAAGCAGGAAGCTGACCTTGAGTT
>CANCAO010000110.1 GCA_947374105.1 Comamonadaceae bacterium
GCACCCCCACCGCAGCGCACCGGGTGACTCCACGCTGCTCGACAGCAGCCGCCATGCCTCCTATGACCGCGACGCATATACGAGTTGGCTGAAAGCGTTGCGTCAGGTGTGCACCGAGCGTGGCATCGTGCTGATTTTTGACGAGGTCTTTGTTGGTTTTCGCTTGGCACCAGGCGGTGCGCAAGAATACTTTGGAATCAAAGCCGACATGGTGACCTACGGCAAGACCTTGGGGGGTGGCCTGCCGGTGGGTGTGGTCTGCGGACGCAATGAGTTGATGCAGCGCTTTCGCGAAGAGCGCCCTGCAGACATCTGCTTTGCCCGTGGCACTTTCAACTCGCACCCTTACGTGATGGGTGCGATGAATGAATTTCTGCGCCGATTGCACACGCCTGAGATTGAGGCGCTCTATTTGAACCTGGAGAGCCGCTGGAACCAACGCCGTGATGACTTCAACGCCCGTATGCTTTTGGAGGGTTTGCCCGTGCAAGCCACCAACCTGTCCACCATCTGGACACTGAGCTACACCCAACCGTCTCGTTACAACTGGATGTTGCAGTACTACCTGCGCGATCATGGCCTGGCGCTGAGCTGGGTCGGTACAGGCCGCTTGATTTTCAGCCTGAACTTCTCGGACGATGACTTCAAAGACATGCTGGATCGTTTTGTGGGAGCAGCTCAGCAGATGCAAAAAGATGGATGGTGGTGGAACACACCCGCACTGACCAACAAGTCGATCAAGCGCGGTATCTTGCGCGAAATGCTCAGCCACCTCCGCCCTTGATTTGTAGCTGTAGTCGCTGGCACTTAACCGTGCTGGCGGCGCATTTCCAGATTACTCTGGTCAATCAACTCCCCCTTGAGCACATACAGGGGTGATTTGAAATACAACATGGCATCGCAAAACGGATCGGTCAAAATTTTGGTACCCCACACCAGCCCGGTTTGAATGTCCTTGAGCCAAAACAGTTGCAGCACACGAAAGACCAACCCACCCACGCCGATGAAGAGCCACACCCAGCCCACATTGAGCACAAACTCGCCCAGGTTGGTGTGCGGTGTTAGCAAACCGAATAGATCCGGTGTCATGTACACCAGCAGCGGCGAGAGTGCCCACACCGCCATCAACACCACCTTGCGTTTGAGGTTGTAGCCCACCTTGATTTCTTCCTTGTGTTCATGCGTGGCCTGGTTGACCTCGTCGTAGCCTTTAGGCTCAAAAAAGAAATGACCCGATTGACGCGTGACCATCGAGATCAGCCAAGCAATCAGCGCAGCGACGGGTGGATTAATGAACAGAAACACGTAAGCCACCATGAATGAAATGGCACTGATGAGGTGCAAAGACTGGTTGATGCGGCTGTGGTGGTAATAGCGATGGTCGTCCCAGCGCTGCTCTCTTAAGGTCTCTAAAAATGAGGTCACACAAACTCCTTTGATTCATAAAAAATTTCAAACTCGGGCAAGCCCTGCGCGCATGGTCGGCCCCAACTGTGAAATTACGATGACACTCAAAATCTGTCATGTAGTTTTCACACCAATTTGTACTGTTGCTTAAAAACTGTCACAGAACTGTGATGTTCAGAGGTGAAGATCATCGCCATGAGTCAAGACATCACAGACATACTGGTCGAGGAACTGCCACCCATGCAATCACAACTGCGCATTGCCGTTGTGACCGAGACTTATCCTCCGGAAATCAATGGGGTAGCCCTCACACTCAAGCGCGTCGTTGACGGTCTGCGCGCCAACGGCCACAGGGTGCAATTGGTGCGACCACGCCAAGCCAAAGACCTTGCTCAGACCTTGTCCGCAGAGTCAGACGACGTGCTCATGCGTGGCATGGCCATTCCGCACTACCCGCACCTACAGCTCGGACTCCCTTCGCGCAAGCGCCTTGAACCGCTGTGGACGCTACAGCGACCAGACGTCGTTCACATTGCCACCGAAGGCCCTTTGGGCTGGTCCGCCTTGCGCGTCGCCCGCAAGCTGCGCATTCCGGTCACCTCTGACTTCAGAACCAACTTCCACGCCTACAGCACCCACTACGGCATGGGCTGGCTGAGCAAGCCCATCATGGCTTACCTCAAACGGTTCCATAACCAGACACTGACCACCATGGTGCCCACACGCGGCCTGGCTGAGCGATTGACGGATGCAGGGTTTGAGCGCCTCAAGGTGGTTGCACGGGGGGTGGATTCGGGCCTTTTCAATCCAGCCTTGCGTGATCCATCGCTGCGCGCAGCTTGGGGAGTCCAGCCGCAGACGCCAGTGATGCTTTGTGTAGGACGCTTGGCCAAGGAGAAAAACCTGCCACTGTTAATTCGCGCCTACGCCCAGGCCAAGCTGATCCGTCCCGATATGAGGTTGGTTCTGGTGGGTGACGGCCCCATGCGAGCAGAACTGGAAACGCTGGCGCCAGATGCCATCTTCACAGGCTCACTCAACCGTGAAGTTTTGGCCAAACACTACGCATCGGCTGATATTTTTGGGTTTCCTAGCCAGAGTGAGACTTTTGGCAACGTCGTACTCGAAGCCATGGCCAGTGGATTGGCCGTGGTGGCTTTTGACTATGCCGCCGCAGAAGAAAACATTGACCACACCCGCAATGGCTTGCTCGCCCGCATAGATGACGAAGAAGGTTTTGTGCGTCTGTTAATCAATCTGGCAAAGAACGACACACAACTCACCCATTTGCGCAATGCGGCAAGGGAAACGGCGCTGGTCTGCGACTGGCAAACGATCGTCTCGCAAATTGAGACGGTCATGAACCAAGCCATCTCAGGTGTTTCATCCACGACTCAAGCGCCAAACTCCACGTCATTTAATCGCGCCTCATCAGATGGCGTAGCAACCTAGCCAGTCCTGCGCGGCGCTTGCGCCGCACAATGGATCGCCCCACGAAGGCGACCAAGCCCAAACCGGCGATCACCATGATGGCCTTGGCGGGAACATTGATAGCAATGAGCCCTGCATAAACCACCAGCACGACGAGAATGCTCAAATTTTCATTGAATCCCTGTACCGCAATCGACTGACCAGCCGTCAACAGGCGCTGGCCTCGGTGTTGCAGCAAAGCGTTCATCGGCACCACCATCATTCCGCCCAAAACACCGACCGCTAATAACGAAGGTGCAGCCCATTCCCATGAAGAAGCCCAAGCAGAAAATGCCATCAGCGCCCCCATCAAAATGCCTAGCGGCATAACAGACGTCGCATGACGCAATCGCAAACGCCTTGCCACAAGCATGGCCCCGATCATCACACCGACGGCGACAATTCCTTGCAAATAGGCCGCCTTGTCCAAGGTCAACCCCAGAGACTGCACCGCCCACAGCAGAACGGCAAACTGCAGCATGGCCCCCACAGCCCAAAATACCGAGGTGACACCTAGGGAGAGACCGCCGCTGAGGTCGCGCCACAAGAGCCTATTGGAGCGCCAAAAATCGGCAATCATCGCAACCGGACGGCAGATCCGAACAGGGTAAGTCGCACCACTTGGAACTATCCCAAAATTGCACATCGCAGAAAGTCCGTACATGGCAATAACCACCATGAACGAAGCATTCAGAGCAGGCGCGGACGCTGCGACTGACATTGGCCAAAACGCACTGTAGAGCAGCACCCCCGTCGCCTGCTGCCACGCCGGAGAAATGAGAACGCCCCCCAACACCGTGCCGAGGAGCACCGAAATCACAACCGCAGTTTCCACCCAACCATTGGCCGCCACCAATAAACCGGGGGACACACTTTCGGTCAGCAATCCGTATTTAGCTGGCGCATAGGCCGAAGCCCCAAGTCCTACCAGAGCAAAGGCCAGCATCGGATGGACGCCGTACATCAGTGCCACAACCCCCAGCAGCTTTAGCGCATTCATCCAGCCCATGAGACGACGCTTGCACACGGCATCGGCCAATACGCCGATAAAAGGAGCCAAAAATACATACGACAGAGTGAAGGCGAACTTCAACAAGGGCGCCCACCACACCGGTGCATTCAGATACTGCAAGTGCCCAATCGTGACAATGAGAAGCGCATTGTCAGCCAATGCGGATAAAAACTGGGCCGTCATCAACCACCCGAACCCCCTCGGCAAACCCTTACGCATTCAAGAGTGGACGTGAAACGTCTGCACGCACGCTCGCAACTTCTTCTTGCTTGCCGGGCAAGGTTGCCAAAGGTTGACGCGATAAATCGTTGCGGCGACCGATCCCTTGGTAGGCAATGCCAAGTCCTTGCAAGCTTTGAGGGTCATACAAGTTGCGTCCATCAATGATGATGGGCAAGCGCAGTGCCTGACGGATCTGCTCAAAGTCAGGGTTGTGGAATTGCTTCCACTCGGTTAACACCAACAGCGCATCTGCGTCATGCAGCGCTGACATGGCATCAGCCATGAACTTGACGCGCGACATTCCTTGCGGATGATCAGCCAAATCCTCCGTCAACGCGCGCTCAGCGGTCAGCATGGCCACCGGGTCATGGGCTTGAATTTCAGCGCCCATTTCAACCAGTTGCCGAATAAGCAGACGGCTAGGAGCTTCTCGCATGTCATCGGTCTGGGGTTTGAAAGCCAGGCCCCAAATGGCAAAGCGACGGCCCCGCAAATCGTTGCCAAAGCGCTCCCTCACCCGCCGGATCAATATATGTCGCTGAACTTGGTTCACGCGCTCCGTCGCCTCAACGATTTGCATCTGACTGCCATAGTCGAGCGCGATTTGCATCAGCGCCTGCGTGTCCTTGGGGAAGCAACTGCCACCGTAGCCCGTGCCTGCGTACAGAAAACTAGGGCCAATGCGGCTGTCGCTACCGATACCGCGACGAATGGCATCGACATCAGCACCCAGAAGATCAGCCAGGTTGGCAATCTCATTCATGAAAGAAATGCGCGTAGCCAGCATGGCATTGGCCGCGTATTTAGTCAGCTCCGCACTGCGCACATCCATCCAGACGGTGCGCTCATGGTGACGATTGAGCGTTGCATAAAGGCGGGTCATGGCCGAACGAGCGATCTCGCCCATGGGGCCGCTGGGCACGCCGACGACGATTCGATCCGGCTTCATAAAGTCATCAATTGCCGCGCCTTCTTTGAGGAACTCGGGGTTGGACACCACCGCAAACGGCAGATCGACCCACCCACGCGCTACAAGTGCCTGCTGAACGACCGCCTCGACCCGCGCTCCCGTTCCAACAGGCACTGTGGATTTGTTGACGATGACCAAGCTGCGCGACATCACTTGACCCACTTGCTCAGCCACCGCCAGCACGTGTATCAGGTCAGCCGAGCCATCTTCTTTTGGCGGCGTGCCTACGGCAATAAAAAGCACATCCGCCAATTCAAGCGCGTCCTGCAACCGTGTGGTGAAGTGCAGTCGCTGATCCTGGTTATTTCTCTGAATCATGGCTTCGAGGCCAGGCTCGTAGATGGGGGAGATGCCCGAGCGCAACAACTCAACACGTATCTCGTCGTTGTCCATGCAGACCACGTCATGTCCCAGCTCAGCCAGACACGCTGCAGTCACCAAGCCGACATAACCCGCACCAATCACAGCTATTTTCATAATCGCCTTCTGTTGAAGAAACTGAAGGGATGATGAAAGCGTCATGTGACGACGCGGTGGCAGTTACGTGAAGAGTTGGTGACGACCCGTTGGTTTGGCGCAGGCGCTGAAATCCTCAAATCGGCGTCAATTTCGCCACCGATAGCGCCAACCACTTCACACCATGGCGTGGGAAGTTAACTTGGGCACGAGCGTCATTGCCCGTGCCTTCGATGGCCTGCACCTTGCCCTCGCCAAACTTGGTGTGGAACACGGCCATGCCGGACTTGATGCCGTGGCCGGGTTCGGCCTTCTGCACGGGAACTTCAGGGCTTTTGAAGACCTCAGAATTAGAGCCTAATCCGCTTCTACCCCAGGCAGGATTGGCGTAAGAAGCTCCTTTATTTGTAGCGCCATTCGAATTAAAACCCGAACCAAACCCACTGCTAAAGCCCGGATTTTTAGGGGTGATCCATTTAAGCGCCGTCTCAGGCAGCTCATCAAAGAAGCGGCTCTTCAGGTTGTAGCGGGTCTGGCCGTGCAGCATGCGGGTTTGCGAGTGGCTCAGGTACAGGCGCTTACGGGCGCGGGTGATGG
>CANCAO010000111.1 GCA_947374105.1 Comamonadaceae bacterium
TTACCGCTACAACCGGGAAAAGCGGCGAGCGCGACGCTGATCTTGGCAGCACCCTCGTCGGTCGTGGCCGTGCCGATGACCTTCAAACCACGCTGCGCCAACTCATGTGCAATGGATGCACCAATGCCGCGCGAAGCCCCGGTGACCAGAGCGACTTGGCCTTCAAATTTAATCTCATTCATGCCAATAATCCTTTCACTTCCGCCATCGTGACGGGGTCAAACAAGGCCATGCCGGTCAACTCGGGGTCAATGCGCTTGACCATGCCTGCCAACACCTTGCCCGGCCCACACTCAACCAAAGTCGAGATACCGTGCGTCTTGATGGACTGCACGCACTCCACCCAGCGCACGGGGCCAAAGGCCTGACGATACAGCGCATCACGGATACGATCCGAATCGACCTCTACAGTCACGTCGATGTTATTGATCAAGACCATCTGTGGCGCAGAGAATTCCACAGCCTCCAACCGCTCACGCAGCCGCTCGGCGGCAGGCCGCATCAGGCTGGAATGGAAAGGCGCAGACACCGGTAGGGACAGGGCCCGTTTGGCGCCATTGGCCTTCAAGACTTCACAGGCCTTTTCAACAGCCGCTTTGCTGCCGGAGATCACGGTTTGCGCTGGATCGTTGAAATTCGCCGCTTCGACCACTTCAAGTGAATCCGCACCGAAGGACTGGGTCACCTCGGCACAGCTGGCTATGACCTTGGCGGCATCCATGCCCAGAATGGCCGCCATGGCCCCGGTACCCACAGGCACCGCCTCTTGCATGGCCTGGGCACGAAAACGCACCAGCGGCACGGCCTGTGCCAGCGTCAGCACCCCAGCGGCCACCATTGCTGAGTACTCACCCAAAGAGTGACCGGCCACGGCCGCAGGCACTCGCCCTGTCTCGGCCATCCACACGCGGTAAGCCGCCACCGCAGCCACCAGCATGACGGGCTGGGTGTTGGTGGTCAGCGCCAGTGCTTCTTTAGGGCCTTCTTTGATCAGCTTGGCAATGTCCTCGCCCAAAGCGTCAGAGGCTTCACGCAGGGTTTCAAGCACGACAGGATGATCGCCCCAAGCGTCAAGCATGCCAACAGACTGCGAGCCTTGGCCTGGAAATATAAAAGCAAATGAAGTCATCGTTTCGTCGGAGATTCTTAATCAAATTGGACGCAAGCCCAATAAGGATGTGCGTACCAAGCTACAAATTCAGGAGCACAGCGCCCCAGGTAAAGCCGCCACCCACGCCTTCAAGCATGAGGGTTTCTCCTTTTTTCACCTGCCCCTCGCGCACCGCATGGTCCAGCGCCAGCGGAATCGAGGCCGCAGAGGTGTTGCCATGCTGATCGACGGTGACCACCACTTTGTTCATGGGCAACTTGAGCTTTCGGGCCGTACTTTGCATGATGCGAATGTTGGCCTGGTGTGGGATCAACCAGTCAATATCGGCCTCGGTCTTACCGGCCTTGGCCAACACGGCGCGGGCAGCGTCTTCCAGCACGCCCACCGCCAGCTTGAACACCGCTTGACCATCCATTTTCAGCACGGGGTCACCTAACACCGCGCCACCAGACACATGCCCCGGCACGCACAGAATGCCCACGTGCTTGCCATCCGCATGCAAGTCGGTGGCCAAAATACCGGGCGTATCGGAGGCCTGCAACACCACAGCACCGGCACCGTCGCCAAACAGCACACAGGTGGTGCGGTCTTTGAAATCAAGAATGCGGGAAAAGACTTCAGCGCCGATCACCAGTGCTTTACTGGCCGCGCCAGTCTGAATCATGGCGTCGGCCACGGTCAGCGCATAAACGAATCCACTGCACACGGCTTGCACATCAAACGCCGCGCAGCCATTGGCCCCCAGCTTGTTTTGGAGAATGCAGGCGGTAGAGGGGAACACCATGTCCGGGGTGGACGTGGCAACAATGATCAGGTCAATTTCATGGGCCTTAAGGTTCGCGGCCTCCAGCGCCTTGCGGGCGGCTTCCAGTGCCAAGTCACTGCTGCAAACCTCAGAGGCAGCAAAGTGCCGAGCCCGGATGCCGGTGCGTTCAACAATCCAGTCATCGGAAGACTCAACCCCTTGGGTTGCCAGCTCAGCCACCAGATCGGCATTGGTCAAGCGACGGGGGGGCAAGTAGCTACCGGTGCCAGTGATGCGGGAATATCGTCTCATTAATATGGGCGCTTGATCTCTCGGCTCAGTTTAAGTCGCAGTCGCGGCCAAAAGAGGCGCGGCGTGTGCGATACGGGCCTGAACCCGATCAAGCAAGTTGTTTCGAGCCGCATCATACGCCCGACTCAAGGCGACCTCAAAGGCCAGCTCATCGGCAGAACCGTGACTCTTGAACACCAGACCGCGCAAGCCCAACAAAGCCGCACCGTTGTAACGACGATGATCAACTCTGTTTTTGAATGCAGAAAGCACCGGTTGCGCACAAATGGCTGCAAATTTGGTAAAGATGTTGCGCGAAAACTCGGCACGCAAAAAACCGCCAATCATGGAAGCCAGACCTTCGCTGGCCTTGAGTGCCACATTGCCTACAAAACCATCGCAGACCACAATATCGACCGTACCCTTGAAAATATCGTTGCCTTCTACATTGCCAAAGAAATTCAAATCGCCCGATGCAGCCGCTGAGCGCAGCAACTCACCGGCTTGCTTGATCACTTCACTGCCTTTGATGACTTCTTCACCAATGTTCAGCAGTCCAACTGAGGGGTTTTTCTCATCCCTGAGCGCCGACACCAAGGCCGAACCCATCACGGCAAACTGAAGCAGGTGCTCCGCCGTGCAATCGACATTGGCCCCCAGATCCAACACCGTGGTCGCTCCACCCTTCGCATTGGGCAATTGGGTGGCAATGGCAGGGCGATCAATACCATCCAGGGTTTTAAGAAGATAGCGGGCGATGGCCATCAAAGCGCCGGTATTGCCAGCAGACACTGCCGCCTGGGCCGTGCCCTCCTTGACCTGCTGAATCGCCACGCGCATGGACGAATCCTTCTTTTTGCGCAACGCGACTTCAAGCGGGTCATCCATGCCAACAACCTCAGTGGCCACGATCACTTTGCCGCGCGCATGGGAAAAGTCCTTGAGACTCTCAGCCAGACCAACAAGCAAGAGTTCAGCATCCGGATGATGATCCAGAAAACGGCCACAGGCCGCCAAGGTGACGCGCGGGCCGTGATCACCCCCCATGCAATCAACCGCCAGGGTGATCATAGGCTTACGGAGCGCTTTAGCGCGTTAAAACCAAATTGACTCTGCATCATGACAAAGGCCCGAGGCTACCTGTTGGTAGCCTCGGGCCTTGGTGTGACTGGCACTATCAGGCTTCAGACTTGGTCTTGAGCACTTGACGCCCACGGTAAAAACCGGTGGGGCTGATGTGGTGACGCAAATGCGTTTCGCCGGTGGTGGGCTCCACGGCAATACCCGGAACATTCAGGGCATTGTGTGAGCGATGCATACCGCGCTTTGACGGTGATTTTTTATTTTGCTGAACGGCCATGATCGGCTCCTGGTCTGTTTGTACTGCGAACACCGCAGGACAAGGGTTATACGTAATTGGGCGGGCTGCGCGAGTTGGGTGCGCGCGAAGCCTCAAATTATAGCCTAAGTGCCTGATTTTCCGCCCTGAAGCTTGGCGAGCACGGCAAAAGGATGTTGTTTCTGTCCGGATTGCGCCTCGAAATCCGGATCTTCCACGACCAATTTCACCTCCGTCGGGCACACATCATGACGGGCAACCAGCGGCATGGCCATCAACAACTCGTCCTCGATCAAGGCCTTGAGGTCGAACTCCCGACTCTCAACCAGAACGTCCTCTTCGGATTCGTCATCTTGCGCCTCAGCCAGCTCCTCGGTCGCCACAAATCGGAAAGAGCGCTCAACCGTCACAGGGACTTCAGCCCGGCCCAGGCAGCGCTGGCAAATCTGCGACAAAGTGACACGGGCACTCAAGTGCAACCACATCGTCTCGTGTCCACTCAAATCTTCACGCCATTCGCCATGCGCGCTCCATTCGACCCACTGATCAGCTCCCAGCGCTTGGGATTCCTCCCTCAGTCGCTCAAACTTTTCGAGCGCATCACGCCCAGACAAAGTGGACGCGGCCTTGGCAAAGGCCTTGATATCGAAAAGAGGGGCAACAAACGCTTGTGACATGTGCTCAGTGTAAGAGAATCACTGCATGCTTCATACCTCCCCCCGCAAATTGATCTTGGGCTCCACTTCAGCCTACCGGCGCGAATTGCTCACCCGCCTGCGCCTGCCGTTTGAGATCGCCTCGCCCGAGCTTGACGAAACGCCGCTTACAAACGAGAGTCCGCGCGACCTGGCCTGCCGATTGGCACTGGCCAAGGCCCATGCGGTGGCCGAGAAATTCCCCAGCGCCGTGGTGATTGGCTCCGACCAAGTGGCCGACCTTGACGGTCAACCCCTGGGCAAACCCGGCGACCATGAACACGCCGTAGCCCAATTGCGCTTGATGCGTGGCAAACTCGTGGTCTTTCAAACGGCTGTCGCCGTGGTGTGTCGGGATAGCGGCTTTGCCGAGGTCGATCTGGCCGCTGTGAAGGTCAAATTTCTCGAGCTAAGCGACGCGCAAATTGAAGCCTACCTGCGTGCCGAGACGCCTTACGACTGCGCTGGCAGCGCCAAAAGCGAGGGACTGGGGATCGCCCTGCTCGAATCCATCGAGAGTGACGACCCCACCGCGTTGATCGGTCTGCCCATGATCCGCACTTGCCGCTTGTTGCGCGCTGCAGGTCTTGACCTGCTGTCACCCCAAGAGATGTTCTGATGTCTGCATCCCCTGCACCAACACTCGGTCGTCTGTTTTTAGTCCCCGCGCCGCTGGACTTCGGCTGCGCCACCCAAACGCCTTTGCAAGACGTGCTGCCCATGGGCACGCTGGCGGTAGCCGCCCGGCTGGAGCACTGGGTGTGTGAGAACGCCAAAAGCGCGCGCGCCTACCTCAAGCGCGTGGGAGAAATCCAACCCTTGGCCTGCACCATTCAGTCACAAAAAATTCAGGAACTACCGCGTGAGGTTCACAAAAAAGGAGACCACTCGGGTAGTTTTGATGCTCGCCCGCTGCTCGCCCCCGCCTTAGCTGGGCATGACATCGGTCTGCTGAGCGAAGCTGGCATGCCCGCCGTGGCGGATCCTGGCTCATCCGTCGTGCGCGCTGCGCATGAATTGGGTATGGAAGTCGTGCCTCTGGTCGGCCCCGTCTCTTTGTTGCTGGCCTTGGCCGCCAGCGGCTTATCGGGTCAAAATTTTGCTTTTGTGGGCTACCTGCCAACCGACGCCTCTTTGCGCGTGCAGCGCATCAAGGCACTGGAGTCAGTGGCACTCAAAACTGGGCAGACCCAACTCTTTATCGAGACGCCCTACCGCAACACCGCCTTGCTGCAAGCGCTATTGCAGACCCTACAGCCCAACACCCGGCTGGCAGTGAGCAGCGGCTTGACTTTGTCCAGCGCCACAACCCTCAGCAGTAGCGTTAAGCGCTGGAAACAGCAAACCCAGACGGTTCACAACGACACGCCTGCCGTTTTTGCCTTGGGCGTTGGCGCTCTTTAGCGCAAAGCCGGAACGTTCTTGAGGGCATGCACTGCCCCCTCACCCATAGCCGTACCAAAACGCTTGAACAAACGTTCAGCCACATTTTCATGCCGGGTGTAGTCCACAATGTCTTCGGCTTTGACGACTTCACGCGCCACATAGTCCAAGTTACCCAACTGATCAGCCAGACCCAACTCGATGGCCTGCTGACCGCTCCAAAACAAGCCACTGAACATCTCGGGAGTTTCCTTCAGACGCGTGCCACGTCCAGCTTTGACCACATCGATGAACTGCTGGTGAATCTGGTTCAACATGGCTTGGGCAAAGGCACGATGTTTGTCAGATTGCGGGCTGAACGGGTCCAAAAAGCCCTTGTTCTCACCCGCCGTCATGAGCCGCCGCTCCACGCCGAGCTTATCCATCAGACCGGTGAACCCAAAGCCATCCATCAACACACCGATGCTGCCCACAATGCTGGCTTTATCCACAAAAATTTTGTCTGCGGCCACAGCAATATAGTAGGCCGCCGAGGCACAAGACTCCTCCACCACGGCATAAACCGGCTTG
>CANCAO010000112.1 GCA_947374105.1 Comamonadaceae bacterium
GCAAGGTGGACTTGATCTACATCGACCCGCCGTTTGACAGCAAGGCCGACTACCGCACCAAGGTCACGCTACCGGGCGTGGAGCTGGAGCAAAAGCCCTCGGTCATTGAGCAGTTCGCCTACTCCGACACCTGGAGCGACGGCACGGCCTCGTACCTCGCCATGATCACGCCGCGTTTGATCCTGATGCGCGAACTGCTGGCCGACACTGGCTCGATCTATGTGCATCTGGATTGGCATGTGGGGCATTACGTGAAGCTGATCCTTGACGAAGTATTTGGTAAGCGACTACTAAGAAATGAAATCGTCTGGTGCTACAACGGTCCAGGTTCGCCTGGGATGCGGCAGTTCAACCGCAAGCACGACACGATCTACTGGTATTCAAAGAGCGAAAACTGGACGTTCAATGACAAAGACATTCGTACAGCTCACAGTGGAAAAACACTAGAGAACTTCAAAGTTGGACTTGCAGGCTCCGGCTTCATATCTGAAAACTACGACTTGGCATCCGAGGGAAAAATACCCGAGTCTTGGTGGAATATGGCTATCGCTGGTCGCTATCCAATCGATGGCGTGAAACGCGTTGGATATGACACCGAAAAGCCTCTTCCATTATTGGAACGAATCATCAAAGCTTCCTCTAACAAAGGGGGGTTGGTTGCTGATTTCAATGGAGGCTCTGGAACCACAGCCTTTGTCGCCGAAAAACTCGGTCGCCGCTGGATCACCACCGACCTCGGCAAGCCCGCCTGCATGATCATGCGCAAGCGGCTGATCGACCAGGATGCCAAGCCCTTTCTCTATCAGGCCATTGGCGACTATCAGGTGGAGGCGGCCAAGGCCACGCTGGGGCGGGACTTTCGCATTGGCGATTTGTCGCAGATCGTGCTCTCGCTCTATGGCGCGCTGCCCTTGCCGGTGGATGTGAACCCGCAGCGCAATCTGGGGCAGATCGCGGGCATGGACTTGGGTGGCAACATGGGCAAGCGGGGCGGCAGCAAGACGCTGGTGCTGGCCGATTCGCCCAACAAACTCACAGGTATGGCCACGCTCAAGAAGGCGGTTGCGCAGCGCGACAACCTGCTGGGCGGCTGGGACCGCGTGGTGGTGCTGGGCTGGAACTTCGAGCCCTCCATTGGCGAAACCATCACCGCGCTGAACGATTCGCGGCTGGAGGTGCTGGTGATTCCGCCCGACCTGATGGACCGGCTCAAGAAAAAAGGCGGGCTGGACAAGCTGCGCGGGCAGGTGCGATTTTCAAGTCTGCAATACCTGACGATTCACCCCATTGAGCGCAAGGCTCTTGCACAAGCGAATGGCGACCAAGAGACACTGACGGTCAAGCTCAAGAACTACGTGCTGCTCTCACCCGAAGCCATCAACCTGGACGATGCCAACCGCGCCAAGCTGCAAGCCGTGGCCAACGCCGAGCCACTGGCCTTGATCGAATACTGGGCGGTAGACCCTGACTACGACGGCAAGGTGTTCCGCTCGGTCTGGCAAGACTACCGGGGCAACACCGCCAACGATGCCGACGCGCTGCGCGTGGTGACGCAGGCGGTGGTGAACGTGCGCCACAAGGACGGCCCGCGCAAGGTGTGCGTGCGGGTCGTTGATCTGTTTGGTTTTGAAGCCGAGGTAGTGACCGCTATCTGAACTTCAACCAGCCACTAGTGCCGAAAACCAAATTTTTAACTGGTAAAGACGAAAGGAAATTTATGACCGATGAAACTTATTCCACCTATTTTGTGAACCGCAACGGTGATTCTCTCGGGACTGCACCTGGGCTGCTACCGATACCTTTGCGTCAGGGAATGGAAATCACCATTCACAGTCACACCGGGACATTCACCGTTGTTAATTGGCGCTTTCATCACGGGCATCCAGATGAAAACGCCGGGCTCACGATCATAGTGGAGTGATTCCCGCTTAAGCGTAGTGTGCCTTGACCCGGATGGACAAGCGTTTACCTGAGTTCAATGCGTTGCCGTATGCCGAGCATAGTTCTCAGGAAAACGCTGGGCGATTTCCTGCTTGCTCTGCCTCAGCAATTCGATTTCGAATGGTGTCAGCCGTCTCAGTTCGGGCGAGGTACCGAGCTTCTGATTCAGTAAGCGCGTCGAAGGCGTGAGCGAATCGTCCAATCCACCAGTTTTCAAGTTCTGTTCCATGTTTAACCTTCAATTCATGCAAGCGCTCGGGCGACGATCAGGCCACCGCCAAGCGCTGCACGAGTGGGCGCGGCCGCTGCGCGGCCTGCCACAGGTCATAGGCACTTTGCATGCCCAGCCACAGTTCCGCACTGGTGCCCAGCAAGTCCGACAGGCGCAGCGCCATGTCGGCAGAAATGCCAGCGTGCCCATGCAGGATGCGCGACAGGTAGGCACGGGTCACGCCCAGCAAGGCCGCCGCCTGCGTGACGCTGACATCGGCCAGCCACTCATGCAGCACTGTGCCGGGATGGGGAGGGTTATGCATACGGCTCATGATGTGCCTCTTTCAGAAATCAATATTCGCACATCTATTTCACCGCTTCAAATCCCGGTAGAAATTCTCGTGCGGCCCCAGGGCTTCCAGGTAAACCAGGCGCACTTCGTCCTCTCGGGTGTAACCCAGCAGGTACGACTGCCCCTGGCTGCGAAATTTGTGTACCCACAACTGGGCCAGGTCGCCCTTTTTCCGCTCCCCTACATCGGGGTTGTCTGCCACGGTGGCGACTGCAGCATCGGTGTCGGCAATCAGCGTGGCGTTGATCAGCTTTTTGTAAACGCGGGCAAAGCGCCGCGTTTGCTGCACTTGCCAGCTCATGCCTGCGTGGCACGGGTGCGGCTGCGAGGCAGACTACGAGGCACAAAAGGCGTGCTGTCTTCACGCGGCTCGGCCAGGCTCATCAGGCTTTCGGCAATGAAGGAGGCGGGCAGGTCGGGGTTGTCCAGCGCGGCACGGCCCACTTTGGCCCAGAACTCCACCTGCCCCTGCACGGTGCGGAATTCCGCCTTGGCGGCGGTGCGGGCAGCGCTGATCAAAGACTCGTCGATGCGCATGGAAACGGTGGACATGGTTTGCCTTTCATGAATTACCACAATTGTAGTCAGCTACTTCGGCCATCGCAAGGGCTTCCATTTCAAACCACAGGGACAGACAAGTCATGACTGACGCAGACCACCAACTCGCCCTCTCCGCCGGCCTCACCGCCAAGACCCAGCAGCTTTGCCTGGGGTTGGAGTCGGGGGCGGCGGACATTCTGGAACTGGTCACGCCCACCACCGCCGAGCTGCTGATGTGGTGGTTTGGTGAAGACATGGTGATGGCGCGTGGCGCATTGAACTTTCATGCGGGGCAGAAGCAGGCCCTTCTCAACGCCATCGTGGCGCATGAGGTGATGGGCAAAGACCACGCGCATTGGTCTTTGCTGGACTTGTACAAGGCTGCTGCGCCGGATGCGCTGCTGGTGGGTACGCGGCTAAACGAAGTAGCTCAGGCCAAACACGCGCACCCCAAATACTGTTTGAAGATGGCCACGGGCACAGGTAAGACCTGGGTGCTGCAAGCGCTGCTGATCTGGCAAATGCTGAACAAGACGGCGGCGTTGACCGAGGGCTTGGACGATGCGCGCTTCACCCGGCAGTTCATGGTGGTGGCGCCGGGCTTGATTGTTTACGAGCGGCTGCTGGATGCGTTTTGCGGCAAGCTGCTGGCAGGCGGCAACGGTTCGCGTGACTTTGCCACCTCAGACATGGCGCAGTTCGCCGACCTGTTCATCCCCGAGACGCACCGCGAAGCGGTGTTTGCCTTTGTGCGCGGCAATGTGTGCGCCAAGTCTGAGATTGGTTTGAAGGCCACGGGCAACGGCATGATTGCCATCACCAACTGGCACTTGCTGGCCGAGGGCGATGCACCCGAGGCCGTGGAAGAAGTGAACGCACCCGGCGCACCGCTGGACCCGCAGCAGGTGATCGACGCGGTGCTGCCGCTCACACCGGGCCGCGCCACAGGCAACAGCCTGGACGTGCTGGACAGGCGCTATGCGCGGGGCAATGTGTTGGAGTTTCTGGCCGGGCTGCCGGAGTTGATGGTGTTCAACGACGAGGCTCACCACATCCACGAGTTCAAACGCGAGGGCGAGACGACCGAGGTGGAGTGGCAAAAGAGCCTGAGCCGCATTGCCGAGCCCAAGGGCAGGCGCTTTGTGCAGGTGGATTTTTCGGCCACGCCTTACAACGATGTGGGCAGTGGCAAGAACAAGCGCAAGCTGTACTTTCCGCACATCATCACCGACTTTGATTTGAAAAACGCCATGCGCGCCGGGCTGGTGAAGTCGCTGGTACTGGACCGGCGCAAGGAAATCGGCGCACTGCCGCTGGAGTTCAAGGCCGAGCGCGACGAGGCGGGCAAACCGGCCTTGAGCGAAGGCCAGCGCGTGATGCTGCGGGCGGGTTTGAAGAAGCTGCGCAAGCTCGAAGCCGACTTTGCGCGGATCGACCCCACGCGCCACCCCAAGATGCTGGTGGTGTGCGAAGACACCACCGTGTCGCCGCTGGTGGCCGCGTTCTTGCAGGAGCAAGAGGGGCTGGGGATTGATGAGGTGATGACGATTGACTCGGGCAAGAAGGCCGAGTTGGGCGAGAAAGACTGGGCACCCGTGCGCGAACGGCTGTTCAGCGTGGACAAGCACGCCACGCCGCGCGTGATTGTGAGCGTGCTGATGCTGCGCGAAGGCTTTGACGTGAACAACATTTGCGTCATCGTGCCGCTGCGCTCATCGCAAGCGCAGATTTTGCTGGAGCAGACCATCGGCCGGGGCTTGCGGCTGATGTGGCGTGATGCGGAGTACAGCGACCTCAAGCGCGAGAACCGTGAGCGCATCAACGCGGGACAGGAGCCGGGCAGCCTGCTCGATGTGTTGTCCATCGTGGAGCACCCGGCCTTTCAGTCGTTCCAAGATCAACTAATAGCCGAAGGTTTGCCATTTATAGTGGGAAACGAAACAGACGATAGCAATGCCGCTGGCGACATGCTTCCTGCTGAGCTACGCGAAGGCTTCGAGGCGTTTGACTTTGGCATTCCGTTCATCCTGCAAGAAGCCGACGAACTGCGCGACCACCACCCGCTTGACGTTGGTGTCCTGCCCGCCTTCACCGCCATGACGCCCGCGCAATTGACCGGGCTGCTGGGCCAGGGCGACACCTTCATTTCGCAAGACCTGCAAAGCGCCACGCTGTTTGGCGACTACCGGGTGGACGGCGCGGTGATGAACGTGGGCGGCTACAACGACTACCTGGCACGGCTCACGCGGCGCATCAGCCAAGCGCTGAGTTCTGATTTGCCCAAGGGCAACAAGGTCGCCACACATCTGGCCAAGCCGTACTTACAGGTGAACACGGCCGAACTCACCGGCTGGATTGACGACTACATCTGGACGCAACTGTTCGGGCAGACGTTCAACCCGCTGGATGATTCCTTTGGGGCAGAAAACTGGCGCGTGCTGTTGCTGCAACCCGTGGTGAACCACATCACCAAGGTGTTTGCCGTGGCCCTGCTGGATTCAGAACACAAGCATGTAACCGGACAGACCGAGGTACACCAGCGCATGCTCTCCGAAGTACCCAAGCTGATGATGCGCGAAAGCCATTCGGTGGAGGTGAGCAAGTGCATTTACAAGCGGCTGGGCTGGCCTGCAAAAAGCGGCGGGCTGGAGCGCACCTTCATCCACTGGGCGCAGGCCGACACGCAGGTGCAGGCGTTTTGCAAGATCAGCGAAAACCGCCACACCTTTGCCCGGCTGCGCTACGTGAAAGACGATGGCTTGCCTGCGTTTTATTCACCCGATTTTTTAGTGCGTACCCAGGGTGTCACGAACGAGGCGATTTACCTCGTGGAAACCAAAGCCGAGCAGCAAACCATTCACCCCAACGTGCAGCGCAAACTCAAGGCTGCCATCGCCTGGTGCGAGCGCATCAACGCCCTGCCACCCACGCTGCGCGGCGAACTGCCCTGGCATTACGTGCTACTGGGCGAAGCGGCGTTGGAAGAATGGCAGCGCCGGGGCGCACGGCTGGCCGAGCTGCTGGACTACGCCCGGCT
>CANCAO010000113.1 GCA_947374105.1 Comamonadaceae bacterium
TGCACAAACAAATCTTCCGTCAACCGATCCAGAAAAAACTGCAAGATGCGCACCGAAGCGTCTATCTTCAGGTTGAACGTGCGATCCACAAACTTGAAATTGCGCGCGCCGCGTTGGTACAGACCCTCCAGCTCGGCCAAGAAGGCATCAAGGTCAAACGCCCACGCCGTTTTGTCGAGAGAACTCAAACAAAACTCGCACTTGAAAGGGCAACCCCGCGAAGCCTCCACATAGAGCAGGCGGTGCGCCAGATCGGCGTCGCTGTAATCGGCATAGGGCAGGTCAATATCGTCCAAGGGTGGCTGCTCACCGAGGATGATTTTCATCAGCGGCTTCGGCCCATGCAGTAAGGCGTGGCAGAGTTTGGGAAAGCTCACATCGCCCCAGCCGGTGATGACATGATCGGCCAGTTGCACGATGGCTTGGCCTTCGGTCTCATGGCTCACCTCCGGCCCGCCCAGCACCACGGTGATGTCGGGGCGCTGCGCTTTGAGCAGACGCACCACCTCACAGGTCTGCGTCACGTTCCAGATGTACACACCAAAGCCGATGACTTGGGGCCCAGTGCCTGCACTTGAACCGGTGCCTGTATCTATGCCCAAGGTAGCCAGCAACTCGTCCACCACCTCCTGCGGCTTGCGCGCAATCGTGAACTCGCGCAGCACCGTGCGCAGGCGCAAGTCCGGCCCACCATGCCGCGTCATATTGGCCAGCAGGTAGCGCAGGCCAAGTGAGGCGTGAATGTACTTTGCATTCAAGGTGGCGAGGATGATGTCGCAAGCGCAGGCGGTCATAGCCTGATTATCCAATGATGTCCCCATCAAACTGCTCAGACCAACTCATGCACGGCCTCAAGCCATGCTGTTCAGCACGTCCACAGTGCGTTGGGCTAGTATTCGGAACTGGTCTGTCAATTGACCCAGGTCAGAAACGCCACCTCTGTCAACAAGCGCCTCCAGACGAGCGCACACCCCCATCAAGGCATTGGCCCCTATGAGTCCGGCTGAACCTCGCATGTTGTGGCTCATCACCTTGATCGCGGCCAGATCACGGTCATCTATGGCAACGTTCATGGCGGCGATTTGCTCGTTCAAAGTCTTTTGGATCGTGGGCAAGAGTTGGCGCAGTTTGCTACTGTCGTTGCCGAAGGATTCCTGTAGGAGCTTTGCATCCAGCACCTCAACGTCAAAAGCGCTATCAACCGGCTCAATGACCTTGGCCACATCGTCAGCGACAGGCACGCTGGGCAGCCAGCGCATCTGTAGCTCGCGCAGGCGCACCAGGTCTGCGGGCTTGATGAGCACATCGTCCATGCCAGCTTCTTTGCAACGGGCCAGGGTATCGGACATGGTGTTGGCAGTCCACCCCAGAACGGGTGTGCGGGGACGGCCCTGTGCGACCTCGGTCTCCCGTATCGCCCGCGCCAGCTCGTAGCCATTGCGTTCGGTCATGTTGATATCGGTCAGCACCAGCGCGTAGTCTCCGTTCTGCCACAACTCCAAGGCCTGATCGCCGTCGGTTGCAGTGCGCACGCGCAGACCCAGCAAACTGAACTGGCGTTGAATCAGGATACGGTTGGTTTGGTTATCGTCCACAGCCAATACCCAGGGTGTGCTTTTGGGGGGTGCTACGGTCGTTTTAGGCAATTGGTGCTCAAAGGCAATGTCGCTCAAAGGTGGTGTTGCCATTTGAATCGAGGAGGTCAGTGACGTGCGGGACGATGTGTGCATTTGCTCTACTGGCACGGCCTCGCTCAGCGCCAATTTGAACGTGGCACTGAAGGTAGTACCTTCTTGAGGTGCACTTTGGACTTGCAGCTCCCCACCCATCATCTCGGTTAATCGGCGGCTAATGACCATGCCCAGACCGATGCCACCATACAGACCCGATGTGTTGGCCCCTACTTGCTCAAACGGCTTAGCCAGGCGCATCTGCATCTCAGGGGTCATGCCAATGCCTGTGTCTTTGACCGATAAACGAATCGTTTCAACACCCGCGGTGCGGTCGATGAAGTCGGCCCTAAGCTCCACAAAACCTTGACTTGTGAACTTGATGGCATTACTGACCAAATTGCCCAGCACTTGCATCAAGCGGTGCGGATCAGCCATCAAGCCTGCGTTGATTCGGGGATCTAGCGTGTAGCTTAGCTCCAGCCCTTTGCGACTGGCTCGCGTGGCGTATTTACTGCAAACACACGTTAGCAGATACCCGATCGAGACCGGCTCCAACACGATCTGAAGTTTGCCCGCCTGAATTTTTGAATGATCCAGGATGTCGTCAATGATGTGCACCATGGAGCGACCCGAATCGCGCGCAATATCCAGCATCTCTGACTGGTCTTGATTCAAGGGTGAATGCCCCAGCAGCTCCAATAAACCCAAGAGGCTACTCATCGGCGTGCGAATCTCATGGCTCATGGTGGCCAAGAATTGCTCCTTGGCCTGAGCGGTTTGCTCGGCTGCCTTTTTCTCTACGGCCAGGGCATGATTTCCCAGTTCCAGTTCGATCTGCTCGGCTCTGCTTCTGATTTGCCGCAAACCACTGACAAAGACCAGGCCCAGCAAGCCCCCCATGGCCGCCAAAACAAAGATGTACATCTGAGCCGCTCTACCGTTTGCCACATCGCGCGCATCCCCTCCCAATGACAACAAGCGCTGTTCCTCGTCTTGGATTTGCGTCATCTGGTTCTGATAGCGGGCTCGGACCCCCGAGTGCTCTAGGTTCATGACAAGCAGGCGCGCCGCCTCAAAACCTTGCGTTTCACGCGTTGCGATAGTTTGAGAAACCTGATCCTGGCACTCTTGGAGCAGCGTCGACAAACCGTCTATACGCGTCTTCTGGCTGGCACTGTCTTGGGAGAGTGATTTAAGGTGTTCGAGTGCGGCTGCACGTTTTTGCTCAGTCAAAGCCTGTTGCGCCAGCACAGCCCGGTCGCCGGAGATAACAAAGCCGCGGGCCATGGATTCAATGCTGAAGGTTGATTCTCGGATCACCGCCACCTCACTCAACACTTCATGGCTGCGCCGGAACCTATTCAAGTCTTGATCGACCTCGCGCAAGAACTTGTAGGTACTGACCCCCAACCCAATGAGCGCCCCAACAATGCCAACGAACACCAACAGCATAAGCCAATGGGTAAGAGGTTTCGGGTGAAGATTCACTTTGTGTGACATTGGATCTCTTAGGAAAATCTTGGATTCAAGGTTATCCTGCTTCTCGTTGTTTTATCTAGCCTGTTTATCAAGTGCACTGATGGGCGCCGGAACTTAAACCAGCAGTGCCAACTCCGATTCACACCCACACCCCTGAGCTTTCATGATTTCTTATCGGCCTCTTCGCCTTGCGGCTTTAGCTCTCATTTTTTTGACCACCACCTGCGTCGGCCTATCCTTGGCCAACGCGCAAACTGACCCAAAAAAATCAACTGTCACCACGCCCCAGATACACGCTGAGTTGATGGCCCATGCCCCTCAGGGCATCTCAACATACACAAAGGATACCTCTTACTCGACCCTCACCACGGTGTGGGTCGGACTGCAACTCACACACCAGCCCGGCTGGCACACTTACTGGAAAAACCCGGGCGACTCAGGCCTGCCTACCCAACTGCAATGGACTCTACCCGTCGGCGTGACGGCCGGCGACATCCAGTGGCCCAGCCCCAAACGCCTGCCACTAGGCCAACTTGTCAACTACGGCTACGAGGGCACGGTGCTGCTGCCCGTGCCATTGACGATCACGCCTGACTTCAAACCCGGCCTGCTGGCCAGCAGTTTGCCCATTCAACTCAAAGCCAGTTGGCTGGTGTGTCGCCTAGAGTGCATCCCGGAAGAGGGGGAGTTCAGCCTGAGCCTACCGCTCAAGGGCTCCACCGCCATTAACACGGCGGCTTTTGATGCCGCGCTGGCCGCCCGGCCCCAAGCCTGGGTGGCGGACAAGGCCAGCCGCTTCACCGTCCAAGGCGATGCACTCCAACTGACGATAGCGGGCTTGCCCTCTAGCCTGCACGACAAGCTGCTGGATTTTTTTCCGGAAACACCTGAAGTCCTAAACCCCTCTGCACCGTGGCAACAGGCTTGGCAGGGCAACGTATGGACGGCCCTGGTGCCGCTGTCACCACAACGCAGCCAGAGCCACTCGCAATTGGCCGCGGTGATCAAACTCAGCGGGGCAGATGCGCCCAGCAGCCCCGGCTGGCGTGTGGAACTGCCTGTCTCGGGGATTTGGCCTACCGTTGCTGCACGCCCGACCGTTTCCCCGGCACTGCAAGCGGCGCTTGATGGCAATGCCAATGCGGGCAGCGCCCCGCCTGCGGTCTCGCTCGGCCTACTGGCGGCGCTGATCGGCGCCTTACTAGGCGGGCTGATCCTCAATCTCATGCCCTGCGTGTTCCCGGTGCTGGCGATCAAGGTGCTGAACTTCACCAGCCATGCGCACGACCACCGCAGCCACCGCATCAGCGGCCTAGCCTATACCGCTGGTGTGATGGTGAGCTTCATGGTCTTAGGGCTGCTGCTGCTGGGCCTGCGCTCAGCGGGCGAGAGCCTGGGCTGGGGCTTTCAGCTGCAAAACCCGGCTGTGGTGGCGGGCTTGGCTGCGCTGTTCACGGTAATTGGGCTGAACTTGGCAGGTGTGTTCGAGTTTGGGTCTTTGTTGCCCTCGGGGCTGGCGGCGTTTCAGGCGCGGCACCCGGTGCTGGACGCGTTCCTCACCGGTGTGCTGGCGGTGGCCGTGGCCTCGCCGTGCAGCGCACCTTTCATGGGGGCTTCACTCGGGCTGGCGGTGACGCTGCCCGCCGCTCAGGCCCTGCTGATTTTTGCCGCCCTGGGTTTGGGTTTGGCCCTGCCCTATCTGCTGGCCAGCTTTGTGCCTGCCGTGGCACGCGCCCTACCCAAGCCGGGCGCTTGGATGGACGCCTTGCGCAAGCTGCTGGCTTTCCCCATGTTTGCCACCGTGGTGTGGCTGGTGTGGGTGCTGGGCCAGCAAAGCGGCATTGACGGGGCGGGCGCGCTGCTGGCGATTTTGGTGGCGATGAGTGCGGTACTGTGGTCGCTCTCGCTGCAGGGGCGTTTGCGCACCGTGATTGCTACATTTTTAATAGCTGTTTGTGGTTATTTAATGTGGTCTGCCGGTCCATTTGTCATTAAATTAAGCGCTGACAATGGCACGCAGAGCACCCCTCAGGGCTGGCAGGCCTGGAACCCCGGCAAAGTGGATCAACTGCTGGCCGATCAGAAGACAGTGTTCGTTGATTTCACCGCCGCCTGGTGCGTGACCTGCCAGTACAACAAAAGAACCACCCTGGCCAACGCCGAAGTGCAGGCTGCCTTTGCGGCTAAAGGCATCGTCATGCTGCAAGCCGACTGGACGCGCCGCGACCCGGCCATCACCGCCGCGCTGGCGCAACTCGGGCGCAACGGCGTGCCGGTCTATGTGTTTTACAAGGCCGGACGGGCACCGCTCGTGCTGTCTGAAATTTTGAGCGTGCAAGAAGTGCGCGAGGCAATTAACAGCTTATGAAGACCAACGACACCATCACCCACATCCTCGACCACTACCGCACCGTGGCCGTGGTGGGCCTGTCCCCCAAGCCGCACCGCGACAGCCATGAAGTGGCTGCCTACATGCAAGCGCATGGCTGGCGCATCGTGCCCATCAACCCCAACGCCACGGAGGTGTTGGGCGAGCGGGCCTACGCCACGCTGAGCGAGGCGGCGCAGCATGAGCGCATCGAGCTGGTGAACTGCTTTCGCAACAGCGCGGACATCCCGCCCATCGTTGATGAAGCCATCGCCATCGGCGCTAAAGCGGTGTGGATGCAGCTCGACATCGCGCACGCCGCTGCTACCGAGAAGGCGCGTGCGGCGGGCTTGCTGGTGGTGGAGAATCGCTGCCTGAAGATTGACCACGCAGCACGCCCACACGCATGACCCAAGAACCTCAAGCCCACGAGACCACGCACGAGACCCTGAGCGTCACCCACGCCGAGTTTTGCCGAGGCCTGCCTGCCGGTGAGTTCAATCTCATTGTTG
>CANCAO010000114.1 GCA_947374105.1 Comamonadaceae bacterium
AAATAGGCCGCAGCCATCGCCGTGTAATGCATGGCAGAGACCGCCAGCCCCAGCGTCAAGGCGGACAAAGGCAGGCTCCATTGCCGCCAGCGTGAGGCCAAGGCCTGCAACCAAAATTTGATCCAGATGGCCAGTGTGGCCAACATCACCGCCACAACCAGTGACACAAATACCCAGCCCAAGTGGTACCGAACCAAGCCCTCCAGCCGCATGCCGGCCATACCGGCGTAGTGCATGGTGCCAATACCCCCACCCAGCAATAAACCACCCAAAGCGAGTTGACGCGGAGAAATTGCCGGTTGACTGATGATTTTTAAAGCCAGCGCACTAGCCAAAATGCTGGGCATCATGGAGAGCAGCGTGAAACTCAAATCAAAACCAGTGGCACAAGGCAGGCTAAAGGCCAACATGCCAATGAAATGCATGGCCCAGATACCCAAACCCAGACACAAACTGCCGACGATGAACCATAAACGACGTGCCTGCCGCGTCAAATGCTGGGTGATATTGAGAGACACCAGCAGAGCCGCATAAGACGCTAAAACAGCCACGACCAATGACATTGAGACCAGTACGGCGTCATAGACCCCGGTGTAGATCAGGCTGCTGTCGGGAGGCGCAATAAAAAGGTGACTGAAATCAGGCATATCGGGTATCGTAAATTTACCCAGACATGGTAAATCTAATCACCATTTTTAGAGCGACCTAATCGTCGCAATAAGCGCCGATTCCGTGACTTATTCCAACCCTAGCTCTTGAATTTTTCGGGTGATCGTATTGCGTCCGATACCCAATTTATGAGCTGCCTCAATCCGACGGCCTTTGGTGTTGTCCAGCGCAGTCTGAATAAGGCAAGACTCAACGCGCCGCGTGAGTACGTCCCACACATCCGTTCGACCGCTGCTCAGCAGGGCAATGGCCTCGACCTGTAACGCGGTTTCCCAGCCCTCGCTGAGCAAGTTTGCAGACGAGTCAGGTGATGTAGCCACCGCCACACTGCCGGTAGTCGTCGGTGTCATGCGCCCGTCCTGCGAAGGGCTTAGCGACTGATCTGTCAAGGCAGCTACGGCTGAAGCGTCCTTGACACCGTGCACATCGACTTCTGGGGGCAAATCTTTGGGCTCAATAACCTGGGCCGGGGCCATCACAGTCAGCCAGTGGCAGATGTTCTCAAGTTGGCGCACGTTGCCAGGAAATCGGAATTGACTCAGCCAGTTAAGCGCCGAATCGGCAATGCGTTTGGGCTCAACTCCCAGCTGGCGGGCGCTGGAATTCAGGAAATGTCGCGTCAGCATAGGGATGTCCTCGCGACGCTCACGCAAAGCAGGCAAGCGCAGGCGGATGACGTTGAGGCGGTGAAACAAGTCCTCACGGAATCCACCCTCTTTGACGCGCTGCTCCAGATCTTGGTGGGTCGCTGCAATCACACGCACATTGGTTTTGACTGCGCTGTGGCCGCCCACTCTGTAAAAATGCCCGTCACTCAAGACGCGCAAAAGCCGGGTTTGCAGGTCAAACGGCATGTCACCGATTTCGTCAAGAAACAACGTGCCGCCATCGGCCTGCTCAAAGCGACCCCGGCGCATGGTTTGTGCGCCAGTGAAGGCGCCGCGCTCATGGCCAAACAATTCAGATTCCAGCAGATCCTTAGGAATGGCTGCGGTGTTGATGGCCACGAATGGACCTTTCGCTCTGAGCGAATGCTTGTGCAGCGCATGGGCGACAAGTTCCTTGCCAGTACCGGATTCACCCGTGATCAACACAGTGACGTTGCTCTGACTCAGGCGACCGATAGCGCGAAAAACGTCTTGCATAGCCGGGGCTTGGCCCAGCATTTCTGGAGTAGCAGCTACTACCTCCAACGCCACTTCTTCACGCTGGCTTTCTTCGACGGCACGACGAATCAACTCCACCGCCTTGGGCACATCAAAGGGCTTGGGCAGGTACTCGAAGGCCCCACCTTGAAAGGCTGACACAGCACTGTCGAGGTCGGAAAATGCGGTCATGATGATGACGGGCAGCCCTGGAAAACGCACTTTTACTTTGTCCAGTAAATCCAGCCCGGTGCCGCCCGGCATGCGGATGTCACTCACCAGCACCTGCGGGCCGCCATCTTCGTCAGCGTGCTCCAACGCGGCCAGCACGTCTTTAGGGTTGGTAAAACTGCGGGTGGGCAATTCTTCGCGCTGTAGCGCTTTTTCAAGCACGAAACGGATGGACTGGTCATCATCTACGATCCAAATCGGCTTCATATGTGGCTATCCCTTTGTTCGTGCGCCATGAACCTAAGCAGTTGAGGACGGAGCTACGCGATGCTTCGGTCTGTCACTCAAGGTCTCATGGAAGCGGTATCAATATTTTGAAATCCGTGTGTCCGGGCACGCTGTCACACTCGATCAGGCCATGGTGCTGCTGAACAAAGGTTTGCGCCAATGTCAACCCCAGACCAGAACCGCCCTCTCGCCCCGACACCAAGGGGTAGAAAATGCGGTCTTTGATCGAGTCTGGCACGCCAGGCCCGTTGTCGATGACATGCAATTCCAATGCCAATCGGTAACGCTGTTTCCCAAAAGTAACGCCACGCGCCACACGCGTGGCAAACGTCAGGCGCGCATCACCTGATGTCATTCTCTCGGCAAGAGCCTGGCAAGCGTTGTGCGCGATGTTAAGCACCGTCTGGATCAGTTGTTCCCTATCCCCACGAAACTCCGGGATAGATGTATCGTAGTCACGCACCACACGCAAGCCCTTGGGGAACTCAGCCAGGATCAAAGAACGCACCCGCTCACAGACTTCATGGATGTTGACGTCACCCACCACATGGGGCCTGCGGTGGGGGGCCAACAAACGATCTACCAGAGTTTGCAGCCGGTCTGCTTCATGGATGATGACCTGGGTGTACTCCTTGAGTTCGCGCGAATCGATCTCCATCTCCAGCAACTGGGCCGCCCCGCGAATGCCTCCCAAAGGGTTTTTGATTTCATGGGCGAGGTTGCGAATCAACTCTTTATTGGCTTGCGCCTGATCCAGTAACCGCTCTTCACGCTCTTGGCGCGCCTGCTGCTCCAGTGGCAGCAACTCAACAATGATGGCCTCGGGCTGATCGGTCTGCGTCACTATGACGTGAACAGGTAACAAATCACGGTTTGGTCGCTTGAGCCAGGCGTCATAGCGCAGGGCCGCAAACTGGTTGTCGGTCACGCCCTGCAAAGCATTTTTAAGCACATGGGGCTCTGCAAAACTGTCAGCGAAGTCAGCCCCTTCAATCAGGCGACGCGAGGTACCCAGTGCGTCTTCCAGTGCGGCGTTGGCAAACAGGACAAGTCCGTTGCCTTGGACGACGGCAACCAAAGTTGCCAGCAGATCAAACGGCTGAAAACGAGAGGGAGGAGTGGTAGGCTTTTTCAAGCCTCTATTTTGACGCAGGTACGCGACCAATTTCACGCTGAATGCCGGCAATATCGCTGTCATTGCGCGCAATGTTGGCCTTGAGCTCTGCCACGCGGTCTAGGTATTTCTGGTGATTGCGGGTCTCGGGACCCAGCTTTTCGGGCTCGCCGTTGTTGTACTCCTTGAGCAAATCTTCGCGACGGATTTGTGACCTTTTCAACTCGGATTCCAGAATTTGCTTGGCATCCGAATCCCGCGAGCGTTGTTCAGGTGTGTCAATGCGCGGCCCCGTCTGCGTGGCTGCTGCCACGCGTACAGGCGCGGCAGCAACGGGGCGCTGGGTCTGCACCACGGTCACATTGCCACCATCAAGCAACTTGCAGTTGTGTTTTTGACCCGCAGGCACAGTGTTGGTGTACTCATTGCCACAACGGTATATCCGGTCTTGAGCAGAGCTATTACCTAGACAAAAAACGGTTAGAAGTGGAATCAATAAAACGTATTTCATGCTGTCTCCGCACCGCAGTTAACGCGACGCCGGTTTTGCAGTATCACTCAACCGCGAAATAAATCAAGCCTTGTGGCCGCACCCAAACAAAAAGGACGGCTTGCGCCGTCCTTTTTGTGCGACAACTTGTGACGAATCACAAGCCTGTACGAACCCCTTACAGGGAGTAGTACATGTCGTATTCGACCGGGTGAACGGCCTGACGGAAACGTGTAACTTCCTGCATCTTGAGATCAATGTAGGCATCGAGCATGCTGTCAGTGAACACGCCACCCTTGGTCAGGAAGGCACGGTCTTTGTCGAGGTACTCCAGCGCCTGATCCAGGCTGTGGCAGACGGTTGGAACCAACGCGTCTTCCTCGGGCGGCAGATGGTACAGATCTTTAGTCGCGGCTTCGCCCGGGTGGATCTTGTTCTCTACGCCGTCCAGACCAGCCATTAGCAGAGCCGAGAAGCACAGGTAGGGGTTGGCCAGTGGATCGGGGAAACGCGCCTCGATGCGGCGACCTTTGGGGTTGGCCACATGGGGGATACGGATCGAAGCCGAGCGGTTGCGTGACGAGTAAGCCAACTTCACAGGTGCCTCAAACCCAGGAACCAAACGCTTGTAGCTGTTGGTGCCGGGGTTGGTGATGGCGTTCAAAGCGCGGGCATGTTTGATGATGCCGCCGATGTAGTACAGCGCGTAGTCAGACAGACCGGCATAGCCGTCGCCAGCAAACAGGTTCTTGCCGTCTTTCCAGACCGACTGGTGCACGTGCATGCCCGAGCCGTTGTCGCCCACCAGAGGCTTGGGCATGAAAGTGGCGGTTTTGCCGTAAGCATTGGCCACGTTGTGCACCACGTACTTGAGCAAAATGGTCCAGTCAGCGCGCTCAACCAGCGTGCTGAAACGGGTGCCGAGTTCGTTCTGACCGGGGCCAGCGACTTCGTGGTGGTGCACTTCGACCGGAATGCCCAAGGATTCAAGGATCAAAGACATTTCGGAGCGCATGTCTTGCATGCTGTCCACTGGAGGCACGGGGAAATAGCCGCCTTTGACGGTGGGACGGTGACCGCGGTTGCCGCCTTCGAGCTGGGCGTTGGTGTTCCAAGGGGCTTCGTATTCGCTGATCTCGAACGATGCGCCACTCATCTCGTTTTTCCAGCGCACGCCGTCAAACACGAAGAACTCAGGCTCAGGGCCGAAGTAAGCGGTGTCGCCCAGGCCGGAGGCCTTGAGGTAGGCTTCAGCGCGCTTGGCGACCGAACGCGGATCGCGGTCGTAGGCCTTGCCATCGCTGGGCTCGACCACGTCACAGCTCATGAACAGCGTGGTCTCTTCATAGAAGGGGTCGATGTTGGCGGTGTTCGGGTCGGGCATCAGTTGCATGTCTGACGCTTCAATGCCTTTCCAGCCCGCGATGGATGAGCCGTCGAAGGCGTGGCCAGCGGTGAACTTGTCTTCATCGAAGTGGGACACAGGCACGGTGACGTGCTGCTCTTTGCCACGGGTGTCGGTAAAACGAAAATCAACGAACTTGACCTCGTTTTCCTTGACCATTTTCATTACGTCTGCGACGGTCTTTGCCATCAAAATCTCCTGGTTGGATGGTTACTAAAAAGTCTCTGACAACTGTATGCAGTTTTTATGCCAAGACGGCTGAATCAGCCGATTTGCCAAGCCCCATATTCTGCCTTGAGTTTTCGCGTTTTTTTACGCAATGCGGGCCTCTCACGGGGATTCGTCAAAAATACGGGCTCCACCATGCACGACGAGCCAACCCAAATTGCACTATATTGGTGCAATTTTATTTGCGCACCATTTCGGGGCCAAGCTTAGCCCCGAAATGCTTCAAACCTGCCAACAGCGCGACATAAGCAGGAGACACGGCTTCGGGCGCGCCTTTGACACCCAGCTCGATATGCCGCCCATGCACAGGATGGTCAACACTGGGAAGGCTGAACACTTTGATGCCAGGGTGATCTTGCTCGAGCGACTCCATGAGGGGCGTCAAAGTCGCCTCCATCGCGCCAAACACCACCACCGACTGCTCGACCCAGGCCTCACGATTGAAATACTCGGCGTAATACGTGTCCAACACCCACCCCATCATGGGCCAGGCCATCACGGGAAACCCTGGCACAAAGT
>CANCAO010000115.1 GCA_947374105.1 Comamonadaceae bacterium
TCGGCGGCTTGGCCAACATCTTCGAGAAGTCACTCGGCTCGTCCATGAAGGGCGGCACCGGCCCGTTGATGGAAGTCTATAAATACGCCGAACCGGTGACGGCCAAAGGCTTTGTCTTCATGGACACGCCGGGATTTGACCCCGTATCGGCCACCGGCCAGATAGCAGGCGGTGCCAACCTGATCGCCTTCACCACGGGCCGCGGCTCCATGTTCGGCTCCAAGCCCGCGCCCTGCATCAAGTTGGCCACCAACAGCAAGATGTTCAACAAGCTCGAAGAAGACATGGACATCAACTGCGGCGAGATTTTGGACGGCACCGTGTCTGTGCAGGAAATGGGGCAGAAGATTTTCGAGCTGTTCCTGCGCACCGCATCGGGTGAGGCCTCCAAGAGCGAGAAGCTGGGCCTGGGTGACTACGAATTCGTGCCCTGGCAGATCGGGATCATGAGTTGAGCCTCACTCAACGCTTCAATAGACCTTGAATTTTTTTCAAATTTTTCAAGGTACTAGCCAAGTGATGGCGCAGCGCCTCTGAGGCGTCCGCTTGGCGACCCTGCTCCAGCAGATCCAGCACCTGCAAGTGTTGCAGGCAATGCTGTTTGTAGCGCTTGCGGTCTTGCATGGAGCGGTAAGAAATCAGGCGGCGCACGCGGTTGATGCGCCGGATGGTGTCAATAAAAAAGGGATTGCCCGACGCCTCCACCAGCGCTTCATGAAAGCGTACGCCACGCTCATGCAATTGCTCGGCGCTGTCGATCTCTATGCCCCCGTTAAGTAAATGCATTTCAGCCGCACGGCAGCGCTCAAGCACTTGGCGGTCGAGCCGATAACCTGGCTCCAGCAAGGCTGCCGGTTCCAGCGCCAAGCGCACGCGGTAGGACTGCAACAGGCTCTCAGGTGTGGTCAGCATTGACGAGAAGATCCAACCATAGCCTGGCTTTTTGTGTGCCCAACCCTCTTGGGCAATGCGGTTAAGCACCGCCTGCAATTGCGAGGCCGTCAGTACGTAGCGGTTTTTTAGCATGACTTCAGAGCACTCGTCAGGGAGCAATCCTTTGAGCAAATCATCGGCCACTTGGGCGTACACACGCGTAACCACGTCAGACGCATGCAGCGCCAGCACGGTGCTCGATGGTGCGTCAGGTGCATCGATAGCTCGGGCCAGAAAAAAACCCCGGTTGCGCGCGCGCCTTAACACCCCTTTTTCATGCAGCAGGGTCAAGGCATCGTTGATGGGCGAACGGGACACATTAAGCCGATCGGCCAGCGCCTGGGCGGGCAAATGGCTACCGACAACCAAGCCCTCCAAACGTATGAATTCAAGGACTTGAGCGGCGATGGAATTCTCTGATTTCATGAATGTGCTGCAATGGTCTTGCGCAGAATGGCAGGGATGACGCCGCCCGCTTGAAGCAAGGTCACATCCAGCAGCGTTTCCACCGCCGCCGTAGCAACCAAGTGCTGCACATCGCCGTTGGCACGCAACACACGCACGACCACATCACAACGCGGTGTCAGGTTCTGCGCATCGGCGTCCACCTCGATTCGGTCACCCGCTTGCAAGCTCAGCGTCTGCGGGTTCACGCCGGAGGGCAAACGCAGCGGCAAGATGCCCATGCCAATCAGGTTTGAGCGGTGAATGCGCTCAAAGCTCACGGCCAACACGGCGCGTATGCCCAACAGTCGTTGGCCCTTGGCCGCCCAATCGCGCGAGGAGCCGGTGCCGTAGCGCTCACCCGCCACCAGCACAACACTGTCGCCCGCATCGCGGTAGCGCTGCGCCACGTCCCATAGAGGCTGCACCTCGCCACTGGGCACATGCAGCGTGTGGGCCAGAGGCATGCCCGGTTTGAGCAGGTTGACTAGTGTTTTGTTATGAAAGGCGGCACGCAGCATCACCTCCCAGTTGCCACGCCGGGAAGCAAAGACATTGAGATCGTTTCGATCATCGCCACGCATTACCAGAAAGTCAGCTACCAAGCTGTCAGCAGGGATGGCACTGGCCGGCGAGATGTGGTCGGTGGTGATGTCGTCGCCCAGCACCAGCAGTGGATAGGCGCTGTAGCAGCCCAGCAGACTGCCTTGTGTGAGCGCCGCGAAGGGCGGTCTGCGCAAGGTGGTGGATTTGTCATCCCAAGGGAACAAGGGCGTATCCGGGGCCTTAAGCGCGTGCCACAGTGGGCTGCGACTGGCCAGCTCAAACTCGCGTTGGTAGTCAGACGGATCAGCGGCCAAAGCGAGGTGATGGTCAATCTCTGCACGCGTGGGCCAGATGGCTTTGAGGTCAACGGCTTGGCCATTTGGGGCGATTTGCACGGGCTCAGTTTGCAGATTGCGCGCGCTGTCTCCCGTCAGCGCAAAGGCCACCACCAAAGGTGGCGACATGATGAAGCTCAACTCCAAGTCAGGGTGCACGCGGCCAGGGAAGTTACGGTTGCCCGACAAGATCGCCACGGCCTTGGCTTGCCCAGTTAGCTGTGCGGCGCGAATCGCCTCGGTCAGCGGCCCAGTGTTGCCAATACAGGTGGTGCAGCCATAGCCCACGATGTCAAAACCGATGGCCGATAAGTCATCGATCAAACCGGCGCGCGCCAGGTAGGACGCCGCCGCCGGAGAGCCTGGGGCCAAAGAGGTCTTGACCCAAGCCGGAACCTTGAGATCCAAGACCCGCGCCTTGCGCGCGACCAAGCCAGCAGCGATGAGCAGACGCGGCTCTGAGGTATTGGTGCAACTGGTTATAGCGGCGAGGGCCACGGGGTGACGCGGCATGTCGGTCAAAGCTGTTGCGGCGGCCTTGGACACAAAACCCTCCTGCGCCAACACCTTGCCCGTCTCAGAGTAGCTAATCAAGTCTTGCGGGCGGCGCGGGCCGGCAACATGCATGCCGATGCTGCCCAAATCAATGACAATGCTGCGGCTGTAACGCGGCTCTACCTCGGGGTCAAACCATAACGCCGTGCGACGGGTGTAGGCCTCTACCTGAGCGATGGCTGCTTCGCTGCGGCCCGTGGCGCGCAGGTAGTCCAGCGTGCTGTGATCTACGGCAAAGTAGCCGGTGGTGGCCCCATATTCCGGCGCCATATTGGCCACCACCGCCCGCTCACCGGCGGCCAATGTGGCAACGCCCGGGCCATAAAACTCGACAAATTCACCCGACACGCCGATCTGGCGCAGGCGCTGCGTGACCGTCAGCGCCAAGTCGGTGGCGTGCGTGCCTGCTGGCAGCGCGCCCGTGAGCTTGACGCCAATCACGTCGGGGATGCGCAGCATGGTTGGCATGCCAAACATCACGGTTTGCGCCTCCAGCCCGCCCACGCCCCAGCCCAACACGCCGATGCCGTTGATCATGGGGGTGTGGCTGTCGGTGCCAATCATCGTGTCGGGAACGGCCCACAGCACCCCGTCACGCTCAAGCGTGGTGACCACGGTGGCGAGTTGCTCCAGATTGATGGTGTGCATGATGCCGGTGCCGGGTGGGTGAATTCGCACCCCGGTCAGCACGTGCGAAGCCCAGCGCAAGAAGCGGTAGCGCTCGGCGTTACGGCGAATTTCATGCTGCAAATTGAGCGTGGCCGCATCCGATCGACCATAGACCTCCACCGCCAGCGAGTGATCAATGGACACATCCACCAACACACAAGGGTTAAGCACCGACGGGTCCACACCAGCTTCCCGCAAGGTATTGCGCATGGCGGCAATGTCCACCAGCGCCGGGGTACTGGTAGTGTCATGCATCAGAATTCGGCCCGGCTGAAACGCCAACTCGGCCTCGCTGCTGCCGTGTTGCAGCCAGTCAAAGATGGCATCAACCGAAGCCTGACGCTCTTGACCCTGCCCATTGCGAACCACGTTTTCAAGCAACAAGCGCAACACCACGGGCAGGCGTAACAAGCGCTCGCCAAACAGAGCGGGCAAATCTACGAAGACAAGGCTTTGACCATTGACGACTAACTGACCAGGGGTGAAGTTGTAGGTGTTTTCCATAGTGGTCATTTTGCATATTTTCGCAATAAAATGCAATTTAGCGTAAACCCTGCAACCCCTCATTGTTTGTTTTTTCAAGGAACTCTCTCATGCCCACTGTCCACCGCCGCTTCATGGCTCAAGCGCTCTTCACGACGGTGGTTATGGCACTTTCGAGCGCCGCCGTGGCGCAAGACTTCCCCAGCAAAACCATCACCATCGTGGTGCCCTTTTCTGCCGGGGGTGGCGTGGACACTATTGCGCGCCTGCTGGCGGAGAAGCTGCGGGTGTCGCTCAAGCAAACCATCGTGGTGGACAACAAGGCCGGCGGCAGCGGCATGATCGGTGCTCTGGCCGTGGTGAAGGCCGCGCCCGACGGCTACACCCTGCTTCTAGGTTCAGCCGGTGAAACCGCCATCAACCCCTTTGTTTACAAAGCGCGCATGCAGTACGCACCCGACAAAGATCTTGCCCCCATCACCCTGGTCACGCGCATCCCCAACGTGCTGGTGACCAGCCCGACGCTGCCCGTGAAAAACGTCGAAGAACTGGTCGCCTACGCCAGAAAAAATCCGGGCAAACTGAGCTACTCAACCAGTGGCGTGGGCAACCCGCAGCACCTCAACGGGGAGTTGCTGGAAGAACTCGCCAGCATCCACATGGTCCACATTCCCTACAAGGGCGCAGCAGGGCAGCTGATTGACGTAACCTCCGGCACGGTGGACATGACCTTTGTGAGCTACACCGCCGCCAAAGGCTTCATTCAGAGCGGCAAAGTCAAGGCTATTGCCATCACCTCGGCCAAGCGCGCCAGCTTTGCGCCCGACATTGCTGCCATTGCCGAGTACAAGCCTCTGGACAAATACCAGCTTGAGAACTGGTTCGGCCTCTTTGCCCCCGCAGGCACACCTGAGGCCGTTCAACAAAAGCTCAACGCCGCCGTCACCCAGGCCCTGCGCGACCCCGAACTCGCCAAAAAACTAATCGACCAGGGTGGCGAGCCCGCCCCCATGAGCACCCAGCAGTTCCGCGATTTCATCAAGGCCGAATCGCTACAGTTTGAGCGCATCGTCAACACAGCCAAAATCACGGCTGAATAAAACGCGAGGATCGACGAAACGCCCGATTAATTTAACGCTTTCACTCAGGCTTAAACCCAGCACCTCTTAAGAGTTCTGTGTTTTCAGCCAAATAGCCACTGGTGTACTTGCGGAATTCGTCGATCGACTCGGTGACGGGCTCAATACCCAACTGCTCAAAAGCACCTGACTTTGTTAACTGTCGAACGGCCTCATTGGCCGCCTTGTTAAGAATCTGCAAACGATCCTCCGGTGTACCTTTGGGTGCCCAGATGGCATACCATGATTCGGTCACAAATTTCGGAAATCCGCTCTCCACTGCTGTCGGAACATTGGGCATCACCGAGCTACGTTTGACTGACGTGACGATGATGGGTTTGACTTTCCCGCTCTTGGCCATACCTTGAAGAGAGATGATCGAGTCAACGAGGATTTGTGCATGCCCACCCGCCACATCGGTCAACGCAGGAGCTGTACCTTTGTACACAGCAGTCGTCAAATTCAGACCACCTTGTTTAGCAAACATCAGTGTCCCCAGATGGCTTGCCGCACCTAAAGCGGGCAAACCCGCCGTCCACTTTTCTGGATTTTGTTTTACCGAATCCACCACCTCTTTGAGCTTGGTCTGCGGCAAGCTTGGCGATATCACCATCATGAGAGGGGCCTCACCCACACGGGCAACAAAGGCAAAATCTATCCATGGGTCATAAGGAGGATTGGCCATGACCTGCTTGGCCAAAACATGCGTAGAGGCTGAAAACAGAAGGGTCGTGCCGTCGGCTACAGAAGCCTGTACCACCTTGCCACCGATGGAGCCGTTAGCACCAGGTCGGTTCTCCACAATGACAGAGACGTTCAGGTTAGTCTGCATCTGCTTGGCGATCAAGCGCGCTGCGTTGTCAACACCCCCCCCTGGAGCGAACGGCACAATCATTTTGATGTT
>CANCAO010000116.1 GCA_947374105.1 Comamonadaceae bacterium
ATGCACACCAAAAACGGCCCACTCATGGCCTTGCCCTACAACCTCGAAGTCAACGACTCCATCATCTACGCGATTGAAAAACACGCCTCGGACGAAATGTTCCAGCGCCTGGCCAACTCCTTGAGTTTGTTCAAGCGCGAATGCCTCACCCAGCCGCGCGTCTTGTCGCTCGGTTTGCACCCGCATTTGATTGGCGTGCCCCACCGCTTTGAGAGCTTTGAGAAAATGCTCGACCTGCTGATGGCCACGCCCGAGGTGTGTTTTGTCACTGGCGAAAAAATGGCCCAGTGGTATTCGGCCCAAGTGCCTGCCCCTGCCCACCAACCGTAACTTCATAGAGAGTCTGTATGAACTTAGAACTGACAGGACAACGAGTTCTCATCACCGGTGGCAGCAAGGGCATCGGTTTGGCCATTGCGCAAGCGTTTGCGGCCGAAGGTGCCAAGCCGGTGTTGGTCTCGCGGGACCGGGCCAACTTGGCCCATGCGGTGCAGGCCATTGAGGCGGCTCACCACACTACGCCTGAAGTGTTTGAGGCTGATTTGGGCTTGCCCGGTTCGGCCGACACGCTGTGCCAAGAGGTGGGCGAGATTGATGTGTTGGTGAACAACGCGGGGGCCATTCCGGGTGGCAACATTCACGACATCACCGAAGCGCGCTGGCGTCAGGCTTGGGAGCTCAAGCTCTACAGCTACATCAACCTGACCCGCGCGTATTTGCCCAGCATGGAAAAACGCGGCAAGGGCGTGATTGCCAACATCATCGGCATGGCCGGTGCTGCACCGCGTTACGAATACATTTGCGGCTCAGAGGCCAACGCCGCCCTGATAGCCTTCACCCAAGGTTTGGGGGGCGGCACCGTGCGCCAAGGCGTGCGTGTGTTTGGTATCAACCCCTCGCCCACCCGCAGCGACCGCATGCAAGGCATGTTGCAGCAGCAAGCCGCCACCAAGTTGGGGGACGCCTCGCGTTGGCAAGAACTGACCCTGGGCTTCCCCATGGGTCGTTTGGCCGAACCCGACGAGCTGGCCAAACTGGCGGTGTTCTGTGCTTCGCCCCTGTGTGGCTATCTGAGTGGCAGCGTCATCAACGTGGATGGTGGCCAGATGTACACCACACCCAGCAAATAAACCGTGACCACTCCCAACTTGCCCGCTTACACCACCCTGAGCTGCACCGAGGTCTCCAAGCATGTGTTGCAAGTCTGCCTCAACCGCCCCGAGGTGGGCAATGCACTCAACACGCAGATGGCGCTGGACTTGCTCGACGTGTGGACGCGTTTGAATGCTGGGCCGGGCGAGCTGCGGTGTGTGGTGTTCACCGGCGCCGGAACCAAAATATTCTGCGCCGGGGGCGACCTGAAAGAGCGCCAGGGCATGACACCACAAGCATGGCAACACCAGCACGAAATTTTTGAGCGTTTGTATTGGACGCTGATTGACTTGCCGCTACCGGTGATTGGTGCCATCAACGGCCACGCCTATGGGGGTGGCTTGGAGATGGCGCTGTGCTGTGACTTCTTGTACGCCAGCCAGGAGGCACGCTTTGCCTTGCCAGAGCCCATGCTGGGCATCATGCCGGGCATGGGCGGCACGCAAAACCTCCCGCGCGCGGTGGGCGAGCGACGCGCCAAAGAATTGGCGCTCACTGGGCGACCCTTCAGCGCTGCACAGGCTTGTGCGTGGGGCATGCTCAACCAAATAGCGGCCCCAGATCAGGTGCTGGCCTTGGCTTTGGAGACAGCGCAGTGCATTGCCGCCAATGCGCCCTTGTCGGTGAAACAAATTAAGAAGTCGATCCGCTACGGCGGACAAATGGAATTGCGCACCGCTTACCGCTTTGAGGTGGAGGCCTACAACCGCTTGGTCGATACCGACGACCGGCGCGAAGGCGTGGCCGCCTTCAATGAAAAACGTCAGCCGGTTTTCAAAGGTCGCTGAGCTAAAGCCCCACCACCCGCAACACTTCTTCCCCATAAGCCTCCAGCTTCTTCGCCCCAATCCCGCTGATGCCTTGCAGGTCGTCCAGGGTTTGTGGCACGCGCTCGGCGATGGCGGCCAGGGTGGCGTCGTGAAAGATCACGTAGGCGGGTAGGTTGTGTTCACGGGCTACTTCACCGCGCCAGGCTTTGAGGGCGGTAAAGCGAAGCTGTGCCGCATCGTCGAGTGCCAGCGGTGCCGCATTGGATTTGGATGAGGTGCTGTTGCCGCGCTTGGGTTTGCGCTCCGCCGGGGTGGAGACTGATTCACGCAAACGCACCGCCACCTCGCCCTTGAGCACGGCGCGGGACTGCTCGGTGAGTTGCAAGGTGTTGAAGGCCTGGCCATCCACATTCAACGCGCCGGTGGCGATGAGCTGGCGCAGCACGCCGCGCAATTGAACTTCACTAAAGGCCGCGCCAATGCCAAAGGTGGTCAGCCCCTCGTGGCCAAATTGCGTCACCTTGTCGGTCGTCTTGCCGCGCACGATGTCCATGATGTGACCCGCGCCAAAGCTGATGCCGCTGGCCTGCTGTACACGGTAGATGGTGCTGAGCAGCTTGCGCGCCGCGTCGGTGCCGTCCCACACATTGGGCGGGTTCAGGCAGTTGTCGCAGTTGTTGCACATGGCCCCCACGCTCGGCACTAACGTGTCCTCGCTGCCCCCCGAGGGGGCCGTGCCATGCTTGGGGCGGCCCGGCGCTGCGGCGGCATAGGTCTCGCCGAAATAGGCCAGCAAGTGCACACGGCGGCAGTCCGCGCCTTCGGCCAGGGTCAGCAGGGCATCCAGCTTGCCGCGCATGACCTGTTTGAAGTCGTCACCCGCCGGGCTCTCGTCAATCATGCGCCGCTGGTTCACCACGTCTTGCAGGCCGTAGCCCATCCAGGCGTTAGCGGGGCCGCCGTCGCGCCCGGCGCGGCCCGTTTCCTGGTAGTAGCCCTCGATGTTTTTGGGCATGTCAAGGTGCGCGACAAAGCGCACATCGGGCTTGTCGATGCCCATGCCAAAGGCAATGGTGGCCACCATCACGATGCCGTCTTCGCGCAGAAAACGGTCTTGGTGGGTTTGGCGCACCAAGGCATCCAGCCCAGCGTGGTAGGGCAGGGCGTTCAGGCCCGCAGCGCATAGGGTCTGGGCGATGTCTTCCACCTTGCGGCGCGACTGGCAATAGACGATGCCCGCGTCGCCCTCGTGCTCGTGCTGGATGAAGCGCAGCAACTGCTGCGTCGCGTCCTTTTTCTCCACAATTTTGTAGCGGATGTTGGGCCGATCAAAACTACTGACGAACTGTTGCGCGTCCTCTAACTGCAGCCGCTCCACGATGTCGGCGCGGGTCAGCGCATCGGCCGTGGCGGTGAGCGCCATGCGCGGCACGCCCGCATAGCGCTCGTGCAGCACGGTGAGCGCGCGGTACTCGGGACGGAAGTCGTGGCCCCACTGGCTCACGCAGTGCGCTTCGTCAATGGCGAACATCGACAGCAGACCCCGGGCATGCAGCGAATCCAGCAGCGCCAAAAAGCGCGGCGTGGTGATGCGCTCGGGCGCGGCGTATAGCATCGTCAAATCGGCGCGCAGCAAGCGCTTTTCCAAGGCAGAGGCTTGCTCGCCGGTGAGGGTGGAGTTGAGGAATTCGGCCTCGACCCCGGCCTCATGCAGCGCCCCCACTTGGTCGTGCATCAGCGCGATCAAGGGTGAGATGACGACGGTGACGCCGTGCCCCGCCTGCTGCCTTGCAATGGCGGGAATTTGGTAGCACAGCGATTTACCGCCGCCCGTGGGCATGAGCACCAGCGCGTCACCGCCGGTGATGACGTGGGAGACGATGGCTTCTTGCGGGCCGCGAAACTGTTCGTAGCCGAACACCTCGCGCAGGATTTGGGAAGAGGACAATGGAGTTGCTATTGATTTGCTAGCTTCTTGTGCTGGTTTTTAAAGGTCTGCAGCACTTTTAATGCTGAATTACAGGTCAAAAACAGCCTACATCTGCTCCCACGGCAGCCCATCAAACCGCCAGCCGTTCACGCTGGAGCGGTGAAAGTGCTCGTCCATCTCGCCCTCAAAACCGTGCAGTACGTTGATGACTTCGGTAAAGCCTGCGGCCTCTAGCGCTTGGCCCGCGTCCAGCGTGCGTTTGCCGCTGCGGCACAGCAAGACGACCGGGCGGGTTTTGTTGCCATTCGCCTCGCGCTCTACCTCGGCCACAAAGCGCGCGGGGTCGGGCGTGAGATCGGGGTATTCGTACCAGGCGATCATGTGCACGCCGGGCGGGCGGCCCACGTACATCGACTCGATCTCCATGCGCACGTCAACAAACAGCGCCTCGGGTCGCTGCTGAATCAGCGCCCAGGTTTCTTTGGGGGGCAGGTGTTTCATAGCCCATATTGTCCGGGTTTTGCACTAGCCGCTCACAAGCCCGTTGTCTGAGATCGAGCATCCCTAAAGTACCCTGTGAGAAAGTCGCATAGCCGGGGTGGGGAATCCCGCTATCTGTATTTGGGCGAGCGTGCTAAATTGGCGACCGATAGCCCATGAGCTATCGGCACTGATGCCAATAAGCTACCCAAAACGAGGAGACAAAACCATGAGAATCAAAAACAAACTGGGACTTGGCGCGCTCACTGCGCTCGTCCTGGTGGGCGCAGCAGCCGCTGCCGCACCAGCGGCCCCCACCGTAACGATTGGCAGTGTGGACATCGGTGGTGTCGTGCGCGGGCCTAAGGGGCCTGAGGCCGGTGTATGGGTGATCGCCGAGACGACCGAGCTGCCCACCAAGTTCACGCGTACCGTCGTGACCGACGAAAAGGGTCGCTACGTCATCCCTGACCTGCCCCCCAACGTCAACTATCAAGTCTGGGTGCGCGGCTATGGCCTGGTCGATTCGCCCAAGCTGCGCGGCAAGCCGGGTCAGATCCTTAACCACAGCGCGGTGCCTGCGCCCACAGCAGCAGTTGCCGCCCACTACTACCCGGCGGTGTACTGGTACGCCATGCTGAAGATGCCCCCAGCCAAGGACTTTGGCGGCACGACCAACATCCCCAAAAACGTCACTCAAGAAATTTGGCGCCGACGCATGAACAACACCGACTGCGTGGGCTGCCATGCGCTCGGTCAGGAATCAACCCGCACCATCCCTGCCGCGCTAGGCAATTTTGATTCGGGCGAGCAAGCTTGGGCGCGTCGCACCGCCTCCGGCCACAGCGGCAAATGGATGATGGACCGGCTCGCTGGGCAACTCGGCGGCGTGCCGTTCAAGTACTTCGGTGAATGGACGGACCGCATCGCTAAAGGCGAGCTGCCCAAGACCAAGCCAGTGCGGCCCCAGGGCGTGGAGCGCAACATGGTCATCACCCAGTGGGAGTGGGGCACAGAGAAAACCTTTTTGCACGACCTGATTTCTTCAGACCGGCGCAACCCCACGGTCAACTCCTACGGGCCGCTTTATGGCTCGGCCGAGTATTCGAGCGATGACATCCCGATTCTCGACCCCAAGACCCACACGGTCACCAAGTTCAAGATGACGGTGGCAAGCGATAGCGTGCCTGAGTCCTACGCAGGCCGCTTTCACGCCACCTCTCTGGCTGAGCCCTTTGCCCCCTCGCCCTACTGGGGCACTGAGAAAATTTGGTCTCAAAAGGCGAACAACCATAACGGCATGGTTGATCAAAAGGGCCGGGTTTGGTTTGCTGCCAATGTGCGCGGCGAGGTCAACCCCGAGTGGTGCATGAAGGGCAAGGATCATCCATCCGTGCAGGCCTTCCCGCTGGAGTTCTCGCAGCGCCAGGTCACGATGCTGGAGCCCAAGACGATGAAGTACAACCACCTCGACACTTGCTTTGGCACCCACCATCCGCAGTTCGGCTACGACAAGGACAACACGGTGTGGTTTTCCGGCTCCGGCCCGGTGGCGGGTTGGATCAACTCCCGCATCTATGATGAGACCGGCGATGTGGCGAAGGCGCAAGGCTGGGCACCCTGGGTGCTAGAC
>CANCAO010000117.1 GCA_947374105.1 Comamonadaceae bacterium
TGCAACTCAAACTCATCGCGCAGTCCGCAGTGGCGGTAACGACGGCCGAGATGATCAAGCGGCTCAATAGCCCCGCCGTGCAGGTGATTGATGCGCGCACGCCCAAAGAGTTCTCAGGCGAAGACATCCGTGCCCTGCGCGGTGGCCACATCCCCGGTGCGGTCAACATCCCCTATGAACAAAACTGGGTGGACCCGGACACGGTGCAGAAGCTGGCCCAAAAAAAGGTGAGTGATTCGAGTGGCATGGCGCTCAAATCCAGCACCGATCTCAGGGCGCTTTACGCCAAGCTGGACCCGGACAAAGAGACCGTGGTCTATTGCCAGTCTGGCGTACGCGCATCAGAAACAGCGGGTGTGCTGGAGCAACTGGGCTTTAAAAATGTGCGGGTGTACGACTCGTCTTGGTTGGGCTATGGCAACCAATTGGATGCACCGGCCAACAACGCCACCGTCTTCAATGTCGGCGCACTCAATGGCCGCATGGCGGCGATGCTGGCGCGTATTGATGGGTTGGAGAAAGAGTTGGCAGCGGCGAAGAAGTAACCCTTACTAACAGGGTGCTTTTAGGGCGCTTTCAAAGCGGCACGGGTTGGGTCTAAAACCGCTCATGCGGCTGCAAGTAGCGCCACTGCCCCACCGGCAAATTCCCCAGCATCACATTGCCGATGCGCACACGCTTGAGGCCCACCACCTTCAAACCCACAAGCTCGCACATGCGGCGGATTTGGCGTTTTTTGCCTTCGGTCAACACAAAGCGCAGTTGCTCGGGGTTTTGCCAGTCCACCTTGGCGGGCTTGAGGGCTTGGCCATCCAGGCTCAGGCCGTGGCGCAGCTTGGCCAACAGGGCGCGCGGGAAGACGGCCTGCACGTTGGTGGTGACCGGGTCGTCATCGTCCATGCGCACCAACTGGCTGGGCTGCGGGTCAAGTTGGTTCAAGCCGGTGTAGTTGACGCGAACCAAATATTCTTTCTCCATCACCGAGTCTTCGCCGATCAACTGGCGCGCTACGCGGCCGTCTTGCGTCAGCACCAGCAGGCCGATGGAGTCAATGTCCAGGCGACCGGCGGGCACCAGGCTTTGGAGTTGTTTGGGGTGAAAGAAGAAGCGGGCGTTGTCATCCACCCAGCGGTTCTGTGGCTGCACCAGGGTGATGGCGGGCAGATGGCCGTCTTCGGCCTGGCCGCTCACGATGCCGATGGGCTTGTTCAGCAAAATCGTGACTTGGTTGGCCTGCTGACCCTGAGCCTGCTTGTTGATTTCGATCTTGACCTCAGGGCCCACCTGCATGCCCATGGTGGCGATTTCGCCGTTGACCTTGACCCAACCTTTGGCAATCCATTCGTCGGATTCGCGGCGCGAGGCCAGACCGAGTTCGGCCATGCGCTTATTCAGGCGGATAGTGCCGGACTCAGGGTTTGCACTGAGGGTTGAAGCCCGTGGCGCAGCCCCTTCGGGCTTGGCAACACGGCGAAATTGGGGGCGAGGGGCTTGTGAGAAATCGTCAGTCATAGAGGTCTGATTTTGCTACAAGAACGCAGGAGTGACGTATAGAATGATTCCGCTGCGTCGCCGCATCAGCTATGCGACAAGCGATCAATAAACAAAGGAGACAGACAACATGCGTATTCAAACCCTTCTGAGCACGGCAGTACTGGCCAGTTTTGCCAGCACCGCTTTTGCTCAACAAGCCGCAGCCCCCGCAGCGCCTCCTTCCTGGAAGCAAGGCATGGCAAGTGAGCAAGCCCAGTCAGCCCTGCATCCTTTCCCTCCGCACATGACGGGTCGCGCAGCCACCGATGTGCCCGTGAACACACTGAAGGTTCCTGCTGGTTTCAAAGTTGAAGTCTGGGCCGAAGGCGCACCTGAGGCTCGCTCTCTGGTACTGGGCGACAAAGGCACCGTGTTTGCCAGCAACCGCAACCTGTCCAACGTTTACGCCATCATCGACAAAGACGGCAAGCGTGAAGTCAAAACCATTCTGAAAGGCAAAAAAGTGCCTAACGGTTTGGTGTTTGACAAGGGCACACTGTATGTTGCCGAACGTAACCGCATCACGGCCTACGACAACATTGAAGCCAATCTGGATAACCCCGGCGAAGGTAAAGTGGTGATCGACAACCTCGACCCGAACAACGCCGCGGGTCACTTCTGGAAGTACATGGTCATGGGTCCGGACGGCAAGCTGTATTTCAACATCGGCTCGCCACAAAACATCACCATGCCGACCTATAACGAAGCCTCGATTATTCGCGTAGATCCGAAGACCGGCATCATGGAAAACTATGCCAATGGGGTGCGTAACTCTGTGGGCATGGCTTTTCACCCCGTGACCAAACAGTTGTGGTTTACAGAGCATGGCCGCGACTGGTTGGGCAATGATCTGCCGAATGATGAGCTGAACGTGGCCACGAAAAAAGGCGAGCATTTTGGCTTCCCCTTCTGCCATCAGGGCGACACGCTGGATCCGGTTTATGGTCAGGGTCGCACCTGCAGCGAATTCAAGCCCCCCGTTCTTAAACTGGGCGCTCACATCGCACCGCTGGGCATGAAGTTCTACACCGGCAAGATGTTCCCGGCCGAGTACAAGAACAGCATGTTGATTGCACAGCACGGCTCCTGGAATCGCGAAACCAAGCAGGGCTATAACCTGATCCGCGTATCCGTCGATGCCAAAGGCAAGGCGACCAAGCACGCCTTTGTTGACGGCTTCCTGGAAAACGACCGCGCTGACCCGCCGATGTGGGGTCGCCCGGTGGACGTCTTGCAGATGAAGGATGGGTCTATCCTGTTCTCTGACGACTTCAACGGCATCATCTACCGCGTGAGCTACGCCAAGCCGTAAGCCCATGACATCAATCCAACCCACGCGTTCCATCAACGCGCGGCGCTGGAACAAAACGGCGGCCCCGAAACTGGCTGCCGTTTTTGTTCTTGCCGCCTTGAGTACATTCGCCCCGCTGTCCCAAGCGGGTGTGGAAGAGGGCCGCGTTAAAGCGCAGGTCTGTGCTGCCTGCCATGGTGCGGATGGCAACTCCATCATTCCTACCATTCCGTCCATTGCGGGCCAGCCGAAGCAGAACATCGTCACCGCGCTGTTCATGTTCCGGGAAGAGCGTCGCAAGAATGACATGATGTCTCCCTTCGCAGCCAAGTTGAGCAACGCAGATTTGAACGATTTGGCAGCCTACTTCAATGCACAAAAAATGACGCCGCCCACCGGGCAAGCCAGTGCCGACATCGTGGCCAAAGGCCGTGAGGTGACGGTGCGCAACAACTGCGTGGCCTGCCACACCCCCACCATGGGCGGGCAGCAGCACATTCCGCGTTTGGCGGGGCAACATAAACCCTATTTGCTCGATCAGCTAAAGGCCTTCAAGGCGGGCACACGCGGCGACATGGATGGCACCATGACCTCAGCTGCACAAGGCTTGGCGGTGGATGAGTTGGAGATGCTGGCCGAATACTTGTCCACCTTGCAGTTACCGTAAACCGAGAGCCTTGAGCGGGGATGACTATGCAAAACACGGTGTCGAAAGATACGTTTGAATTTTCTTTAAAGCTGCGGCCTGTGGCTCTGGTACTGGCTTGTGCCCTCGCCCTCTTCCCGGTGCAAGCGCAAACGTTGGAGGGCATGGTGATCTCCGCCACACGCGCCACGCAGCGCAGCTTTGACACGCCCGCCGCCATTGAGTCGGTGGACCGGGACACGATTCAAAATGCCGGGCCGCAGGTCAACTTGTCAGAGACACTCAACCGCGTGCCGGGCTTGACCATCTTGAACCGGCAGAACTACGCGCAAGATTTGCAAGTGTCGATTCGCGGCTTTGGCGCGCGTTCGGCATTTGGTATCAGGGGTATTCGGATCTTGATCGACGGCATCCCGGCCACCACGCCTGATGGTCAGGGCCAGGGTTCGTCCATCAGCCTGCCCTCCACAGAGCGTATTGAGGTTTTACGTGGCCCACTGGCGCTGCTGTACGGCAACTCATCCGGCGGCGTGATTCAAGCCTTCACACGGGAGGCCCCTGAGCAGCCCGAGTTTGACGCGCAGTACTACGCAGGCTCATTCGGTATGCACCGCAACGACTTGCAGTTTGCGGGGCGTATCGGTGAGGGCTTGGGTGCGGTAGGCCTGGTGGCCGACTACAGCACCTTTGACACCAATGGCTACCGCGACAACAGCAAGACCGAGCGCAAGCAGTTCAACGGCAAGCTCAGTTTTGGTCCGGACGAAAAGACGCGGGTCAACCTGGTGTTCAACCAGTTCGACATGCCCTTGGCGCAAGACCCACTGGGTCTGACCGCCGCGCAACTGGCCACGAATCCGCAGCAGGCGGGCACCAACGCCATCAGCCGCAATGTCAGAAAGACGGTGCTGCAAAACCAGGTCGGCTCGTCGCTAACCCACGCGCTGGATGCAGATCGCTCCGTCACGGCACGGGCCTACTACGGCACACGCGACAACCTGCAATACCAAGTCGGCATTGCCCCTGCGACGCCTAACGGGGCTTGGGTTGGTCTGAACCGCGACTACTATGGCCTGGGATTGCAGTACAACGCCAAGACCGAGATCGCCGCGACGCCGGTGCGTTGGGTGGCGGGCTACGAGTTTGACCGCTCACGCGAAAAACGCCAGGGTGGTGCTGCCGCGCTGGGGGAAAAAACAGGCACACCCACGCGCGACGAGATCAACCAAGCCGAGAACAGCGACCTGTTTGTCCAAGCCACGGCCTTGGTGTCGGAAAAACTATCTGTGGTGGGTGGCCTGCGCTACAGCACTGTGCGCATGGTTAGCGATGACAACTATTTGGCCGACGGCAACGGCTCGGGCAACACCTCATTCAACGCGGCCAGCCCGGTGCTGGGTGTGACTTACCACGCCAGTGATGCAGTCAACTTGTATGCCAACTACGGTAAGGGTTTTGAGACACCCACGTTGGCCGAGATGGCCTATAACGGTGCGGGCACGCCCGCCTTCAACACGGCGCTTAATGCGTCCAGCAGCCAGCACTATGAGCTGGGCGCGAAGTGGGCGCCCAGTGTCCGCTCGCGCTTGGACTTCACGCTGTTCCAGATTAATTCCACCGATGAGATCGTGGTGGCCAGCAGCTCGGGCGGGAACTCCACCTTCAAGAATGCGCCGGGCACCAGCCGCAGCGGTTGGGAGTTGGCCGGGCGCACCTTGTTCGGCCCGCAGTGGAGCGGCACATTGTCAGCGTCGATGGTAGATGCCCAGTTCACCCAAACATTCACCTCTGCCACTGGCGCTACCCCCGTTACGGTGGCTTCAGGCAACAAAATTCCCGGCATCCCGCAAAGCTTTTTGTTTGCGGAGTTGCTGTGGTCCAGCCAGGCCCAGGATGCTGTCAAACGTTCACGCAGTTTGAGTGGTCTGGGCACGCGCGCGGGGGCGGAGCTGGTCAGTGCAGGGCGGTTGTATGCCAACGACACCAACACCGCGACGGCTGATGGCTACACCACGCTCAACTTCAAAGCCAGCCACGGTTGGGTGCTTGGCAAGGGTAGCTTGACGGCCTACGCACGCATCGACAACGTGACCGATCAGCGTTATGTCGGCTCGGTCATCGTCAACCAAGCGTCGTCACAGTTCTATGAGCCCGCACCTGGCATCAACTGGACGCTGGGTTTGCGGCTGATTGTGCCGCTGTAAGCTCGCTGTGATGTCGCTATGCCGCTTCAGTGCTGAAGCTGCGCGTGCGCAAACCCGCTAGGTCCAGCACCCGCACGCCGCCATACTCCACCCGGATCACGCCCTGCGCCTCCAGTGTGGTCAGCGCTTCGTTCACGCGCTGTCGCGATAGACCCACCAGATAGGCCAGTTCTTGCTGGGTGATACGCAGCACCTCACCCACCCCTGAATACAGGGCTGGGTTGAATAGCGCGGCCAGATTGCGCGCCACGCGCAGGTTGGGGTTGTTCATGCGGTCAATCTCGC
>CANCAO010000118.1 GCA_947374105.1 Comamonadaceae bacterium
CTGCGGCGTGAGAAGTGGTCGGCAATCGCCCGCGCGGCCGTGGCCGAGCAGTTCACACTGGACAGGATGCCGATGTAGTTGCGTGTGGCCACACGGCCATCGGCGCGCACGATGCCCATGAACGTGCCTTCGCGCTTGATGGGCTCAGGCTTCACGTCTGCGCCCACCGCGTAGTCGCGTGCAAAGTCGCCTTTGTCTGGCCCCATGTCGAGGTTGTGGGTGTGAACGTGTTCACCGGCCTGGATCGGTCGCGAGGCAAAGCCGATGATCTGGTTGTAGCGTCGCACCGCTTCACCAGTGGCGATGGCGCGGGTAGCGACTTTGTGACCGGGCGGGATCAGGCCTTTGACTGCAATGCTCTCGATGACTGTGCCGCTGAGCAACTGGCTGCGCGCGATCAACACATCGTCGGCGGGGTGGAGGCGAATAAAGGGTGTCATAGAGGCTGCCGTAGACTTTTAAGGGACAATCTTGAGAGCGTACTTTAAAGGAGATGGCATGAGACTCAAAGGTAAAACCGCACTGATCACCGCCGCCGGGCAAGGCATTGGCAGAGCCACCGCGCTAGCGATGGCCGCCGAGGGTGCGCAGGTCTGGGCAACCGACATCAATGCAGAATTGCTCAAGACCTATGAGGGCGTGGTGGGTATTCAAACAGCGGTATTGGATGTGCTGGACAAGGCGGCCATTCATACGCTGGTGGCCACACTTCCCGCGCTGAACGTGCTGTTTAATTGCGCAGGTTTTGTGCACAAGGGTTCTGTCTTGGAGGCCAAGGACGAGGAGTGGGATTTTGCCTTCAACCTCAACGCGCGTGCGCAGTTCTGGATGATTCAAGCCGTGCTGCCAAGCATGCTGGAGAAAGCCAGGACGAGCAACGGTGCCAGCATCATCAACATGGCCAGCGTGTGCGGCAGCATCAAGGGCTTGCCCAGTCGTTTTCTCTATGGCGCGTCCAAGGCTGCGGTGATTGGGTTGACCAAGAGTGTGGCCGCCGATTTCGTGGCCCAGGGCGTGCGCTGCAATGCGATCTGCCCCGGCACGGTGGACACGCCTTCATTGCAAGACCGCATTAACGCGTTTGACGACCCAACGCAAGCGCGCCGCGACTTTGTGGCCCGTCAGCCCATGGGGCGCTTGGCGCAGGCCCATGAAATTGCGCCACTGGTGGTATTTCTGGCCAGTGATGAAGCGGCTTTTGTGACGGGTCAGGCTTATGCCGTGGATGGTGGCATGTCCATCTGATGTACGAGTTACGGGCTTGCCAGAGGCAAGTTCAGCAACAGGTTTTGCGGCTTGATGCGTAGCACTTTTTCCGCGTTCATGGCCAAGCCCAGATAGACCGGTTTGTTCGCCAGCTCAGGTTGCACGTCCTGTGGGTTTGTGAAGGTCAGGCGAAACAGGCTGATGAGGCGCTGCATTTGATCCGTCTCCACCGCCTGGCCCTCGTACAGCCGGTTCAGGATGGCGCTGGATTCGGCGTCAAGCCCGGTGTGCCAGCGCCAAGCGGTGTCTTCCACACTAGCCTCAGGCTGAATGTGCACCTGCACCGCGCAAAAATGCCATACCCATTTCTCTAGTACTCGTGCCAGCGCCTGCAGGCCGCTGCGCGCCCGCGCCATGCGTAGCGTCAGACCATGGCTGAGTTCTTGGGCGATCTCGTGCGTCAGGTCGAGTAAAAATGGGTGACGTTCAGGGGCGGACCAATAGCGATCCGCATTGCTGGACGACAGCACTTTGAAGTTGGCGGTGCGCAGACTCGCCTTGCTCTCCAGCAAGAGGCGGCCCAGTTCACCCAGTCCTGCTGTCTCGCTGTAATGGTCTACCGCATCGCGGTCAGCGGCCAGCACTTGACCATCCTGAATGGCGATGCGTTGAGGGCGAAAAAGCAGCTCGGCAGCGCGCACATCTTGCGCATCGGTACAGTCGTCCAGCATATTGCGCAATATCGCCTGCACCAGCAAGTCGATGAACACCGGGGGGGTGTTGATGGCGGTCTGTGCAAAGAGGCTGCGGTAGTAGCCCTCTAAGGTACCGCTTGCGATCAGACCCTCGCGAAAGCTGAGGAAGACTTGGTAGTTGTGTCGGGCGTCGGCATCTTTGATTTGTTCCAGCTCAGTGGCCAGCACTGCTTTGAGCGGTGCGGCTTGCAGGGCTTTGTGCAAGCGAACCTCAGCTTTGCAAGACTCAGGCACCAAGGCCATTTCCGGTCGATTGAGAAGAAGAGCGAAATAGTCAGCGGTGGGCATCAACCAGCCGCGTGCGTTGCGGCGAAGTTGGGTGAAACCGCAGGAGGGCCAGAAATTCATCCAGCCATCCTAGCACTCGCCACACCCTTTTTGATTCGGGTTGACGCGTGCGCCTGCATTAAGCCTTCAGTCGTTGAGTTCGTATTCGAATTCATCCTCGGCCTGATCTATTTCCATATCGAAATCGATCACCGAGGTGTGCGACTTGGCATAAGGGATCAGTGGTTTGTCCAGAGGACGGAACAGTTTGCGATGCAGGCCACGCAGCGTGTTTGAACGCTCCATGGCCTGGAGTACGACTTCAGGTTCCATGAGCAGACTGAAAGGATTGAGCGAAACGGCGTTGATGTACATGGTGAACTCCTTACTTCATATTGAAAATTGATGTGTGAATTCAATGTAGCCTCAGAGTCAAAAAGATTCAGTCAGCTTCTGTCTAAACAGCGTGTAGGAAGTTGACTGACAACGTGTTCATTTCACGACGCTCTCACGCGCTCATTTTCTCATTGTGTTACGTTCAACCACTTGGCATAATTTGAAATCATCCCGCTATGACGCCTCCCCTACTGACCGTGCAAGGCCTGCGCAAACATTACGCAGGCACGCCCGTTGTAGACAACCTATCGGTCAACATTGCGCCGGGTGAATGTCTGGGCGTGATCGGCCCCAATGGCGCGGGCAAGACCACCACCATCCGCATGTGCCTGGGCCTGACCGTGCCCGATGCCGGGCACATCCGCTTTGACTTCCCCAGCATCCACGCCCCGAGGCTAGCGCACGACAGCTGGCACATGCCGCAGGATGCGTTGCCTATCAAGACGCGTTTGGGTGTGGTGAGCCAGTTCGACACGCTGGACCCGGACTTCAGCTGCGCTGAAAACCTGTTGGTCTATGGCCGCTACTTTGGCTTGAGTGACGCCACCATCCGCGCGCGCATCCCACAGTTGCTTGAGTTTGCATCTTTGTCACACAAAGCAGATGTAAAACCTGGGCAGCTCTCGGGCGGCATGCGCAGACGCCTGAGCTTGGCGCGCGCCCTGGTGAATGACCCTGAGTTGCTGCTGCTCGACGAGCCCACCACCGGGCTGGACCCACAGGCCCGGCATTTGATGTGGGAGCGACTGCAAGTCCTGCTCCAGCAAGGCAAATCCATCTTGCTGACCACTCACTTCATGGACGAGGCCGAGCGCCTGTGTAACCGATTGCTGGTGCTGGACCATGGCAAAAAAATTGCCGAAGGCGAGCCCCGAACCCTGATTGCCCAGCACCTGGAGCCCGACGTGGTGGAGGTTTACGGCGTGGGTGCATTGGCGCTCGTTGATGCGCCACTCAAAACACTGGCTGCCCGTGTCGAGGTGAGCGGTGAAACCGTCTTTTTCTACACCCAGGATGCGCGGCGCTTGCTTGACGCCCTGGCCACGTACCCCCAGTTGCGCACCCTGCATCGCCCCGCCAATTTGGAGGATCTGTTCCTCAAACTCACCGGACGTCAAATCAGGGAGGACGCTTGATGACGAAGGCTGCAAACCCTAGCATGTGGCGCGCGCCTGTTGTGTCGCTGCGCTTTTGGCCCGTGTTTTTGCGCAACCTTTTGGTGTGGCGTAAGCTGGCTATCCCCAGTTTGGTGGGCAATATAGCCGAGCCGCTGATGTGGCTGGTGGCCTTTGGCTACGGCATGGGTGCATTGGTGGGTCAGGTCACGCTGAACGGGCCGCTCGGCCCCACCCCAGTGCCTTACATTTTGTTTTTGGCCAGCGGTTCTATTTGCATGAGTGCAATGCAAGCGGCCTCGTTCGAGGCGCTGTACTCGGCCTTCTCCCGCATGCATGTTCAAAAAACATGGGATGGCATCATGAACGCGCCGGTCAATCTGGACGACATCGTGCTGGCGGAGATGCTGTGGGCTGCGTTCAAGGCGCTGTTCACGGTAACGGCGATTTTGGGCGTGATGTTGGCCCTGGGCATTAGCCACAGCCCGAAGCTGCTGCTGGCCTGGCCGATTTTGCTGGGCGTGGGCATCACCTTCTCTTGCATTGCTTTGATCTTCAATGCCTTGGCTAAGGGCTACGATTTTTTTACCTACTACTTCACCCTGTTTCTAACACCCATGATGTTCTTGAGCGGCGTATTTTTCCCGCGCGAGCAATTGCCAAGTGTGGTGCGCACGGTGTCTGAGTGGTTGCCCCTGACCAACGCGGTGGAGTTGGTGCGTCCACTCTTCATGGACCAGTGGCCGCAGAACCCGACGCAGCACGCATTGGTGTTGTTGGCCTATGCCGTGTTGTCGTTCTGGCTGGCTCTGGCGCTGACGCGCAAGCGGTTTCAGGCCTGAAAACCGGGGTAATAAACCATGGTAATGGCTTTAGCCGTCGCGCTAGTCAATGGGGTCTGCCGAAGGTTGAAGTGACTCAACCTGCTTCTGTAGCCTGTGAATGTCCTTACGTAACGCCCCAATTTCGTGCATCAGATCGCGCTCGATCTGTCGCTCTTCTGTCTCTACAAACACAGCGGCTACGGATGCCGTCACCAGAGACAACACGGCCAGACCCAGCAGCACCACTACAACCGCAAATATGCGCGATAAGTGGGTGCTCGGCACGAGATCTCCATAACCCACCGTGGCTGCCGTGGTGAACGCCAGCCAAAGGCCATCACTCAAAGTCACTACTTTGGGTTCGAGCAGCCAAAACCCCACGCCGCCAAACCCCATGATCATCAAACACATGATCAGCGAGTAGATCAGCCCCCGACGGGTGATCAGTCTTTTGCGATTGCGCCAATTGTTCATCGGACGACTTTAACTGTAGAAATCAAATCACCTTTGCACCACGCAAGGCCGCAATCCTCGCCGCGTCCAACCCTAGCGCCGTCAGTACCTCATCGGTGTGCTCCCCCAAGGTCGGCGGTGCGTTACGCAGCACTGGTGGGGTGTCCAGCAAACGTAAGGGGCTCGCCACAGTCGCTATTGTTTCAATAGCTGCTTGTGGATGATTTGATTGGGTTACAGGCTGATTCACCCATAAATTTCGAGCCTTCACCTGCTCGTCGGCGAAAGCCTGGCTGATGTCGTTGATGGGGCCACAAGGTACGGCTTTGTCTTCCAGCAGGGCAACCCAGTCGGCAGTGCTGCGGGTGCGGGTGACTTGCTCTAGCAGGGGCAGCAACACCTCGCGGTTTTTCACGCGCAGGGTATTGGTGGCAAAGCGTTCATCTTGTGCCCAGGTAGGGATGCCTGCGGCTTCGCAAAAGCGGCCGAACTGGCCGTCGTTGCCCACGGCCAGCAACATCGCGCCGTCTTGGGTGGGGAAGTCTTGATAAGGCACCAGGCTGGGGTGGCCATTGCCCATGCGCTGTGGCGCGTGGCCGGTGTTGAGGAAAGCGCCGGCCTGGTTCGCCAGCGTGGCCATGCCGACGTCCAGCAAGGCCATGTCGATGTGCTGGCCTACACCGGTGCGATGTCGTACCTCGATGGCCGCCAGGATGGCGGTGGCGGCATAGACGCCAGTGAACAGGTCGGTCAGCGCCACGCCCACGCGCAGCGGGCCACCGCCGGGCACGTTGTCCGCGCGGCCGGTGATGCTCATCATGCCGCTCATGGCCTGAATCATCAGGTCATAGCCTGCGCGCTCGGCGTAGGGGCCGGTCTGACCAAAGCCGGTGATTGAGCAGTAAATCAAGCGCGGGTTGATGGCT
>CANCAO010000119.1 GCA_947374105.1 Comamonadaceae bacterium
TACAAAAAACGCAGCACTTCAAGCCCATTTTCAAAAGGCTAGCGCTGAGGAAGCCAATCATTTGGCTTGGACCAAGCAGCGGCTGGACGAGCTGGGCGCGCGCCCTTCCCTACTCAACCCGCTGTGGTACGCCGGGGCTTTTGGCTTGGGTCTGCTGGCTGGGCGACTGGGTGATCAGGTCAGTTTAGGGTTTGTGGTGGAGACCGAGTCGCAGGTCGAGGCGCATCTGCAAAGCCATCTGGAGCGGCTGCCTGCGGGTGATACGGCCTCACGCGCCATCGTGGCGCAAATGCAGGCCGATGAGGCCCGGCATGCACTGGATGCCCGTGAATCAGGGGCTATGGAGTTGCCGCAGCCGGTGAAGTTGATGATGAGTGCCGCCGCCAAGGTGATGACGACGACGGCGCATTACATCTGAATCAAGCCTCTACCAGGTCAAAGCTGGTGGTGATCTGTGCCGTTTTACCCAGCATGATGGTGGCGGAACAATATTTGTCGTGGCTCATCTTAATGGCGCGCTCCACGGCGACGGCCGGGATGCCGGTGCCGGTGACGGTAAAGTGCATATTGATGCTGGTGAACACCTTGGGGTCCACCTCGGCGCGCTCGGCCTGCAAGCGCACCGAGCAGCCGCGCACGTCGTGCCGGCCGCGCTTGAGGATGAGCACCACGTCATAGGCGGTGCAGCCCCCGGCCCCGGCCAGCAGGGTTTCCATAGGGCGCGGGGCGAGGTTTTGGCCGCCGTTTTCCGGCTTGGCAGCATCAGGCGCGCCGTCCATCACCAGCGTGTGGCCACTGCCGGTTTCTGCCACAAAACCCATGCCCGAGCGCGTGCCCGTGGCGCCTGTCCAGCTGACTGTGCAATCCATGAATAATCCTCAACAAATCATTAACTTGTCACCTAAGCACCCACTCGCCCTGTGATTTGATTTCCTGATACATCGCATCAGGCGCAAGGTCCACATCGCCCGGCCATGTCACGGCACCACCGTCAATGTGTGCCTGTTGAAAAACATGAGGGTCTTGTAGTACCTCAAAAACGCCCGTCAAGTGACTGGGCTCAAACCGAACCTTTCCCACGGTGCCGTCAGCAAACTGGACGCGCAGTGCCAGCGGCGCAATGGTTTTTACATCAACGACGTCCCATTTCATGATGACCTCACTTCAAAGGAGCAATGGGGTTTGGCTGTTGCTTCTCCATGCACAACCGCCAATCTTCAAGCAATTCTTTCTGATGCAACTCAGCCCAATCAAGAACAAGCTCTTGAGCACGGCGAGGCAGATCACCGCCAGAAATGGTCAAGGATTGAATTTCAACGGTGGCTTTGTATTCTGCATATTGAACATGAAAATGCGGCGGAGCATGATCGTTGAAAAACATCCTGATGAGGATGCCGTAAAAGGTGCTGATGGTTGGCATAGGTCGGCAATGGTCTCAGCGCTGCACTGAGTGCATTATTATCCGGGATTGCCTGTGGAGTAAATAATGCTCTCTCTGCTGCGCTACATGGCATGGCAGATTGCTACATCAAACTCCTTAGCTTGGGCTACCGGCTGATCTACCGCGTGGATGACGACGAGGTTTTCTTGACGGTGATCGCCACCGGCAAGCGCGACAAAAGCAAGGTGTACCGCACCGCATTGAACCGACTGTAAAGTATCACCATGACGTCTGTCCCCCGAAAAAAACCGCTCCAGTCCGCCGATTATCTGAAAAAAATCCTGACCGCACGCGTCTATGACGTAGCGGTGGAGTCGTCTTTTGAGCCCGCCAAGGCTTTGAGCCGCCGCCTGCACAACAAGGTGCTGCTCAAGCGCGAAGATCAGCAGGCGGTGTTCAGCTTCAAATTGCGCGGGGCGTACAACAAGATGGCACAACTCTCGCCCGCCCAGTTGCAGCAGGGCGTGATTTGCGCCTCCGCCGGGAACCACGCGCAGGGCGTGGCGCTAAGCGCCCACAAACTGGGCTGCCGCGCCGTGATCGTGATGCCGAACACCACGCCGCAGCTCAAGGTTGAGGCCGTCAAGGCACTGGGCGGCGAGGTGGTGCTGTTTGGTGACAGCTACTCTGACGCCTACACCCACGCCGCTGCGCTGGAGAAAAAACAGGGGCTGACCTTTGTGCACCCGTTTGACGACCCGGACGTGATCGCCGGGCAGGGCACGATTGCTATGGAGATGCTGCGCCAACACCAAGGCCCGCTGGACGCCGTGTTTGTGGCGATTGGCGGCGGCGGGCTGATATCGGGCGTGGCCAGCTACATCAAGGCGGTACGGCCTGAGATCAAAGTCATCGGCGTGCAGATGAACGACTCCAACGCGATGATTCAGTCGGTCAAAGCAGGCAAGCGCGTGACGCTGACCGACGTTGGGTTGTTCTCCGACGGCACAGCCGTCAAGCTGGTGGGTGAGGAGACCTTTCGCCTGACACGCAAGCTGGTGGACGAGTTCATCGAGGTGGACACCGACAGCGTGTGCGCGGCCATCAAAGACATCTTTGTGGATACGCGCAGCATCGTGGAGCCCGCCGGGGCCTTGGCCGTGGCGGCCATCAAGCAGTACGTGGCCCAACACAAGACAAAAGGCCAGACCTATGCGGCTATTTTGTGCGGTGCCAACATGAACTTTGACCGCCTGCGCTTTGTGGCCGGACGCTCTGAGGTGGGTGAAGAACGCGAGGCACTGCTGGCGGTGACCATCCCTGAAGAGCGCGGCAGCTTCCGCCGTTTTTGCGAGCTGATCGGCAACCTGCCCACCCTGGGTGGCGTGAAAACGCCACGCCAAGTGACCGAGTTCAACTACCGCATCAGCGACTCCAACAAGGCCCATGTGTTCGTGGGCCTGACCACCAGCAACAAAGGCGAGAGCGCCAAAATCGCCACCAACCTGCACAAGCACGGCTTTGAGGCCTTAGACCTGACCCACGACGAGCTGGCGCAAGAGCACATCCGCCACATGGTGGGCGGCCACTCCGCATTGGCGCAGGATGAACGCCTGCTGCGCTTTGAGTTCCCAGAGCGCCCAGGCGCCCTGATGAAGTTCCTCAGCCTCATGCGTCCGGGCTGGAACATCAGCCTGTTTCACTACCGCAACCACGGGGCTGACTACGGGCATATTCTGGTTGGCCTGCAAGTACCGCCTGCGGACACGGCCGCGTTTGCTAAATTCTTGACCACGTTGGGCTACCCTTATGTGGAAGAAACCCTCAACCCGGCGTATCGGCTATTTTTACAGACGGAGAAACCATGACCTTTGAAATGATCCAAGTCCGCACCGAGGCCGGCAAAGTCGGCGTTATCACGCTGAATCGGCCCAAACAGCTCAATGCGCTGAACGACCAGCTCATGGACGAGCTGGGTACGGCGCTCAAAGCATTTGACGCTGACCCCGCCATTGGCTGCATGGTCATCACCGGCAGCGAAAAAGCCTTTGCCGCCGGGGCCGACATTGGTGCCATGGCCACGTACAGCTTTGCCGACGTGTACAAGGGCGACTACATCACCCGCAACTGGGAGCAGTTGCGCAGCATCCGCAAGCCGGTGATTGCGGCGGTGAGCGGCTTTGCCTTGGGCGGCGGCTGTGAGCTGGCGATGATGTGCGACTTCATCATCGCGGCGGATAACGCCCGCTTTGGCCAGCCCGAGATCAAGCTCGGCGTCATCCCCGGTGCGGGGGGCACGCAGCGCCTGCCACGCGCGGTGGGCAAGGCCAAGGCCATGGACATGGCGCTGACCGGGCGCATGATGGACGCCACCGAGGCCGAACGCGCCGGGTTGGTGAGCCGCGTGGTGCCGCTCGACCAGTTGATGACCGAGGCCTTGGGCGCTGCCCTGATGATTTGCGACTACTCCCAAATCGCCACCATGGCGGCCAAAGAGTCGGTGAACCGCGCCTTTGAGAGCAGCCTGAACGACGGGGTGATGTTTGAGCGCCGCTTGTTTCACGCTTTGTTTGCCACCGCCGACCAGAAGGAAGGCATGGCTGCGTTTGTGGCCAAGCGCAAAGCGGTGTTTGAAGACCGCTAAAAGGTGTTGGATTCCCGCCTGCGCAGGAATGACGGGGCAGAAGTGCCGTTATAATAATGACCGCTTGGTGATATAGCTCAGTTGGTTAGAGCGCAGCATTCATAATGCTGATGTCGGTGGTTCAAATCCACCTATCACCACCAGAACACCTAAAGCCACTGCCTTAAACAGTGGCTTTTTACTTGACACCTCAGCCTCTGGATGTACACCATGAATCGCTGTTTCCCCCGTCACGGGCTAACCCGTGCACTATTGAATGCCACGTCAGCATTTTTAATCTTGATCACGGGCAGCGTTGCACTAAGCGCGAACGCCCAGACACCACAGCAACGCATTCCGCCCATGGCGGCGAAAGCCCTGCGTGGCGTGCTGATTGTGACCCAGCCACCCGAGATCTTGTTAAACGACCAACCTGCACGCCTCTCGCCTGGGGCGCGGATTCGGGGGCGCAATAACCTGCTGGTGCTTTCGGGCGCACTGGTCGGGCAGCCCCTGCAAGTGCGCTATCTGCTGGACACATCAGGCTTGGTGCATGAGGTCTGGATCTTGACCGACGCTGAGTTGCAAGACACGCAGTGAATTAGCCATTCCGTCTCTAAATTTAGAGTTATTTAGGTCTGTAGCCCTTTATTTAATAGCATAAGAAGCTATATTAATGATAGCAATCGAGAATTTCTATGAGCAAAAAAGTATTCATCAAAACCTTCGGCTGCCAAATGAACGAGTACGACTCGGACAAGATGGCCGATGTGCTACAGGCCGCGCAGGGCTACGAGAAAACACTGCTCGTCGAAGAGGCTGATTTGATCCTCTTCAACACCTGCTCGGTGCGTGAAAAGGCACAAGAGAAGGTCTTCTCTGACCTGGGCCGGGTGAAGAAATTCAAGAAAAAGGGGGCCCTGATCGGCGTGGGCGGCTGCGTGGCCAGCCAAGAAGGTGCGGCCATCATTGCGCGCGCGCCCTATGTCGATGTGGTGTTTGGCCCGCAAACTCTGCACCGCCTGCCCGATTTGCTGACCCAGCGCGGCTTGCAAAACCGAGCGCAGGTGGACATCAGCTTTCCCGAGATCGAGAAGTTTGACCACTTGCCTCCCGCCAAGGTGGACGGTGCCACGGCCTTTGTCAGCATCATGGAGGGTTGCTCCAAATACTGCAGCTATTGCGTCGTGCCCTACACACGCGGGGAAGAGGTGTCCCGCCCGTTTGAAGACGTACTGATCGAGGTGGCGGGGCTGGCCGACCAAGGCGTGAAAGAAGTGAATTTGCTGGGCCAAAACGTCAACGCTTACCGCGCCCGCATGGTGGGCGACACATCGACGCTGTCCAACGAGATGGCCGATTTCGCCACGCTGCTGTCCTACGTGGCAGAAATCCCCGGCATTGAGCGCATCCGCTACACCACTAGCCACCCCAATGAGTTCACACCGTCGCTGATTGCGGCTTACGACACCATCCCGAAGCTGGTGAGCCATCTGCATTTGCCGGTGCAGCACGGCTCAGACCGCATCCTGATGGCCATGAAGCGCGGCTACACCGCCATGGAATACAAAAGCACCGTGCGAAAGCTGCGCGCCATTCGCCCCGACATGGCCTTCAGCAGCGACTTCATCGTGGGTTTCCCTGGAGAAACTGAAGATGATTTCAACAAAATGATGAAGCTGATTGACGATGTGGGGTTTGACAACTCTTTCAGCTTCATCTTCAGCCCGCGCCCCGGCACACCGGCGGCCAACTTGGCGGACGACACGCCGCATGAAGTCAAACTCAAGCGCCTGCAGCACTTGCAAAGTGTGCTGGAGGTGAACATCAAAGCCATCAGCCAAAGCCGCCTGGGCACGGTGCAGCGCATCTTGGTAGAAGGCCCCTCCAAGTGGGACGCTAATGAGCTGATGGGCCGCACCGAGTGCAACC
>CANCAO010000120.1 GCA_947374105.1 Comamonadaceae bacterium
CGTCTGCGCGCTTACAAAACTTGGCGCCCGATTGAGCAAGCGACCATGAGCTATGGCTACGGTTTGTCCTCCAGCCTGTTCCAGCTCGCACATGCTTACAGCGTATTCGCCCGTGATGGTGAACTGGTGCCCGTCACCCTGCTCAAAGCTAACCAGGATGCGGTTGCCGGTGTGCGCGTCATGCAGGCGCGCAACGCCACGGCGGTACGAAACATGCTGCATCTGGTGACTGGCCCTGGTGGAACGGCCCCTAAAGCGCAAACGATGGGCTACTCGGTTGGCGGCAAAACCGGCACGGCCCACAAACAAGAGGGGCGCGGCTACGCCGACAAAAAATACCGGGGCTTCTTCGTCGGCATCGCGCCCATTGAGCAGCCGCGTATTGTGGTCGCCGTGATGATTGACGAGCCCTCGGCTGGCAAATACTTCGGTGGCGATGTGGCCGCGCCCGTGTTCAGCCAGACCGTGCAGCAGACTCTGCGTTTGTTGGGTATTCAACCCGATATGGCGGTCAAGCCGCAAATCGTGGCTCAAGCCGTGGAAGAGAGTTTCTGATGCAAGAACTCCACAACCCCGAGCAAGCCGCGCAGTGGCTGCGTGCCCACGTCACCGGCACGCTCAAGACCGACAGTCGCCAAGTGCACACGGGTGACGGTTTCATCGCCTGGCCCGGTGCTTCCAGTGACGCCAGAGCCCATGTTCCTGCGGCCATCTTGCAAGGCGCAAGTGCCTGTATTGTAGAAAAGACGGGCATAAGTAGCTATCAATTTAATAGTGAATCGAACCCGGAGGTGGTGGCCTGTTACGCGCAACTCAAAGCCGCCAGCGGCCCCATTGCAGCGGCCTACTTTGAGCAACCCTCCACCCAACTCGACGTGCTGGCCGTCACCGGCACCAATGGTAAAACCTCTACCGCCTGGTGGCTGGCCCAAGCCCTGTCGCGCCTGACACCTGCGCGCCCTTGCGGTCTGGTGGGCACCTTGGGCATGGGTCGTGTGGCTGAAACTGGCGCGCCCCTGGCGGGCGTCATCAGCACCGGTTTGACCACCCCCGACCCGGTGCTGTTTCAGCACACGCTACGCCGCTTTGTGGATGAGGGTTTACAGGCCTGCGCGGTGGAGGCGTCCTCCATCGGCCTGCAAGAGCGACGCTTGGACGGCACCCGTATTCATACGGCTGTTTTCACCAACTTCACGCAAGACCACCTGGACTATCACGGCAGCATGGCCGAGTACTGGCAGGCCAAGGCCGAGTTGTTTGACTGGCCGGGCTTGAAAGCTGCGGTGATCAATCTGGACGATGAGCAGGGCGCAGTGCTGGCTGAAACCTTAGCCCCAACACAGACCTCACAATCACTCGATCTCTGGACGGTGTCAACCCAAAGACCAGCTCGCTTGCAAGCGCGTGACATCAGCCTGGGCACACAAGGCCTGCGTTTCACGGTGAGTGAGGAAGAGCAAAGCCATGCACTGCAAACCGCCCTCATCGGTCACTTCAACGTCAGTAATTTGCTAGGTGTCATTGCCGCCATGCGCACGCTAGGCGTGGCCTTGGGTGACGCTGTTGCCGCCTGTACCAACCTGCGCTCTGTCCCAGGTCGTCTGGAATTGGTCCATGCGGATGACGGTGCGGAGGCCGCCGCGCCGGGCCGCGCAGCACACGATGTGGCAAGCGTGATGGTAACTTTGGTGGTGGTGGATTACGCACACACCCCTGACGCACTGGCCAAGGCCTTGCAGGCCTTGCGCCCCTTGGCTGCGCAACGTGGCGGGCAGCTCTGGTGCGTGTTTGGTTGTGGCGGTGGGCGTGATGCCTTGAAGCGCCCGTTGATGGGTGCGGTAGCCGCCAAAGAGGCCGACAGGGTCGTGGTGACCAGTGACAATCCGCGCCATGAAAAGCCCGAGGTCATCATCAGTCAAATTCTGTTGGGCCTTGAGGGCAATGCCCACGTGAAGGTGCAGGCCGACCGGGCGCTGGCCATCGCCCAGACGCTGGCCGAGGTGAACGCAAATGACGTGGTTCTGATCGCAGGCAAAGGCCACGAGCAAGAGCAGGACGTGGCCGGTGTGCGTTACCCCTTCTCAGACCGGTTGCACGCGCAACAAGGCTTGCAATTGGCTTTGCAGCGCCGAGTTGCTTCTCAGCAAGGGGCGTGCGCATGATGACCTTGAAACAAGCGGCGCAGTGGATCACCGGCGTGCAAATCGTTGGTGATGCCAGCATCACCGTACAGCGTGTGCACACCGACACCCGCAGTCTGATGCAGGGTGATCTCTTTGTGGCTCTCAAGGGTGACCGCTTTGACGGCAACGACTACCTGGCCGAGGCCAAGGCCAAGGGCGCTGTTGCCGCGCTGTGCCAGGGAGATGTAGCCCACGCCGCATTGGCCAGAGCCGGTTTGCCGGGACTCGTGGTGGCGGACAGTAAACGCGCCTTGGGCGAGCTGGCCGCAGGCTGGCGCGCGCAGTTCAAGCTGCCTTTGATCGCGGTCACCGGCAGCAACGGCAAGACCACGGTCACGCAAATGATTGCGGCGATTTTGAGCGCCTTCAAGCCGCAGGCCATGTTGGCCACGCAAGGCAACTTCAACAACGACATTGGCGTGCCGCTGACCCTGCTACGCTTGAACGCACAGCACGAGGTGGCCGTAGTCGAGCTGGGCATGAACCACCCTGGTGAAATCAAAGTGCTGTCCGATATCGCGCGCCCTACGGTGGCGCTGGTCAATAACGCACAGCGCGAGCATCTGGAGTTCATGGCCAACACGCAGGCGGTGGCGCAGGAAAATGGCGCAGTCATCGAGGCCTTAGGGGCCAACGGCGTGGCCGTGTTCCCGGCGGACGATGCCTTCAGCCCACTGTGGCTAACGATGAACGGTGCACGCGCGCACCAGCGCTTCGCCCTGCACCCGCAAGCGGACTTTGCCCTGCAAGCGAGTGCTGACCCGCAATACGCCGATGTGTACTGCGCACCGCCGGTGTGGGCGGGTGAGGCCTGGGCGGTGCAAGCGCACACCCCCGTGGGCCGCCTGAGCTACCGTTTGCACGTGGCAGGACTGCACAACGTGAAGAACTCGCTGGCCGCCGCCGCCTGTGCGCTGGTCGCCGGTGTGCCGCTGGCCGATATTGCACGCGGGCTGGAGGCTTTTGAGCCCGTTAAGGGGCGTTCACGCGCCTTGAGCGTGGTGCTGCCCAGCCACACTCTCACGCTGGTGGACGACAGCTACAACGCCAATCCGGACTCGGTGCGCGCTGCCATTGACGTGTTGGCCGGCCTGCCTGGACCGCGCTTGCTGGTGTTGGGCGACATGGGTGAGGTGGGCAACGAGGGCCCCCAGTTCCACGCCGAAGTGACGGCCTACGCGCAAGCGTGCGGCATCGACACCTTGTTTGGCTTGGGCGAGCAGATGGGCTTGTCCATCACCGCTGTGCCAGCGGGAGGAGCAGGGGCTCAGCACTTCGCCGACATCGACGCGCTGAACACAGCGGTGCTAATGCAGCTGCCCAAGCTGGCCAGCGTGCTGGTCAAGGGCTCTCGCTTCATGAAGATGGAGCGGGTGGTGCAAGCCATCACGGCCAGCGCTCAAAACAACAACGCAAACCATAACGACAAGGACGCTCACCATGCTGCTTAGCCTCGCCCAGTGGTTGCAAAGCCTGTCGCCCGAGTTCGGAGTTTTCCGTGTATTCCAGTATCTGACGTTTCGCGCCGTCATGGCCGCACTCACGGCGTTGCTCATGGGGCTGATCGCAGGCCCCTACGTGATTCGCCGCCTGACGGAACTCAAGATTGGCCAGCAGGTGCGCAGCTACGGCATGGAGACGCACATTGTCAAAAGCGGCACACCCACCATGGGCGGCGTGTTGATTTTGCTGTCCATCGCGGTCTCGACTCTGCTGTGGTTTGACCTGAGCAACCGCTTTGTCTGGATCGTGCTCTTGGTCACCCTGGGCTTTGGGGCCATTGGCTGGGTCGATGACTGGCGTAAGGTGGTCAACAAAGACCCTGAGGGCATGCGCTCGCGCGAGAAGTATTTTTGGCAATCAGTGATTGGCTTGGTGGCCGCGCTTTACCTGGTGTTCAGCATTTCGGAGAACAGCAATATGCGCGTGCTGGAGTTGTTCTTCAAATGGGTGCAGTCGGGTTTTGATCTGAGCCTGCCGCCCAAGGCCGGCCTCTTGCTGCCCTTCTTCAAAGAGATCAGCTACCCGCTGGGCGTGTTTGGATTTGTGCTCTTGACCTACCTTGTGATCGTGGGCTCTAGCAATGCCGTGAATTTGACGGATGGACTCGACGGCTTGGCCATCATGCCGGTGGTGATGGTGGGCTCGGCGCTCGGCGTGTTTGCCTATGTCACGGGCAGCTCGGTGTTCTCCAAATACTTGTTCTTGCCGCACATCCCCGGCGCGGGTGAGTTGCTGATTTTCTGTGCCGCCATGGCCGGTGCAGGCTTGGCGTTTTTGTGGTTCAACGCGCACCCGGCACAGGTCTTCATGGGCGACGTGGGCGCGCTGGCTTTGGGTGCGGCGTTGGGCACGATTGCCGTCATCGTGCGCCAAGAAGTTGTGCTGGCCATCATGGGCGGCATCTTTGTGGTGGAGGCGCTCTCGGTCATGGTGCAGGTGAGCTGGTTCAAGTACACCAAGAAAAAATACGGCACGGGTCGGCGCATTCTCAAGATGGCCCCGCTGCACCACCATTTCGAGAAAAGCGGCTGGAAAGAAACGCAGGTTGTGGTGCGTTTTTGGATCATCACCATGCTGCTCTGTTTGGTGGGTCTGTCCACCTTGAAGTTGAGATAAGCGAGACACAGCGTGATCGAACTTCAAGACCAACACGTTCTCATCCTTGGCCTCGGTGCGTCCGGGCTGGCGATGGCGCGTTGGTGCGCACGCCACGGGGCACACGTCACGGTGGCCGACACGCGCGCAGCACCCCCACAATTGGCCACCTTGCGCGCCGAGTTGTCGCAGGTGAACTTCATCGCCGGAGCCTTCACGCCAGGGCTAGTGGAGGGTACGCCGGTGCGCCTGGTGTTACGCAGTCCGGGTTTGTCGCCCGTTGAAGTTGCTCCTGTTTTTATAGCTGCTCGTGGATGCGGTCTGTGGCTTGGTGGGGAATTAGACTTATTTTTTGAGGCACTGCAGACCCTCAAGGCATCACACAACTACGCCCCCAAGCTGCTGGCCATCACCGGCACCAATGGCAAGACCACAGTAACCTCGCTCACCACGCAATTGGTGGCACGCGCTGGCAAGAGCGTGGCCATGGCGGGCAACATTGGCCCCACGCTGCTCGACACCTTGAGCGAACACCTCGCTGCGGACAGCCTGCCCGAAGTCTGGGTGCTGGAGCTGTCCAGTTTTCAGCTCGACGGCGTGAACCAGTTTGAGCCCACCGCCGCTACTGTGCTGAACGTGACACAAGACCATCTGGATTGGCACGGCAATGTTCAGCATTACGCAGATGCCAAGGCGCGTATCTTTGGATCGAGCGGCTTGATGCTCCTGAATCGCGACGACGCAGCGGTGATGGCCATGCTGCCGCCTGCGGTCAAGGGCAAAGCGTTTCAGGCGGGTGTGGTCCGCGAGCACGTCACCTTTGGTGCCGCGTTGCCCCTTCGCCCCGGCGACTACGGCATCGAGAACGTCAACGGCATGACTTGGTTAGTGCGCGCGCAAGAGGCGGACGAGACGATCAAGAAGCGCAGAAACAACCTGGAAGAAGAAGTCTTCATCCAGCGCCTCATGCCCGCTGACGCGCTGCGCATCCGGGGTCGCCACAATGCCACCAACGCACTGGCCGCGCTGGCCCTGGCGCAAGCGGCCGGGTGCACCCTGGCCCCCATGCTCTACGGTCTGCGCGAGTACCGGGGTGAGCCGCACCGGGTCGAGTCGGTGGCCATCATCAA
>CANCAO010000121.1 GCA_947374105.1 Comamonadaceae bacterium
ACGCGAGAAGCCGGGTGGTCACACGGAACGTTCCGTCGCTGTCGGCACCCTTGAAGTGGCCATGTGGGATGCCGTCGCCAAGATTGAGGATGTGCCGCTGCACGTCTTGCTGGTGCAACGCTTCAATCAAGGGCAGCTTGTCCGCCAAGTTCCTTGTTATGTCGGGGGCGGCTGGTATGCCCCAGGCAAGGGTTTGCCTGAACTGGAAGATGAGCTACGCAAGCGCCTGGACGAGGGCTACACCACCATGAAGATCAAGGTTGGCGGCGCTACCTTGGCACAGGATATCGCGCGTGTTGAGGCCGCAGCCCAGCTCATGGGCGGTGGAGCGCATCTTGCTGTGGACGCCAATGCGAGCTTTGATCGCGCGCGCGCATTGGCCTACGCCAAAGCTTTGGCACCCTACCAATTACGATGGTTTGAAGAGCCAACCGATCCTTTGGACTTTGCCCTGTTGGCGGAGTTGGCCGAGTTTTACGAGCCCGCTATGGCCACCGGTGAGAATCTTTTTTCTACGCAAGACGTGGCCAATTTGGTCACGTTCGGTGGGCTGAGAAGCGATCGCGATATTCTTCAAATGGACATTCCGCAGTCTTACGGCATCGTTCAGTTCTCACGAACACTGGCGATGCTCGAAGAAAAAGGCTGGAGGCGGGACGTTATTTTCCCCCATGGTGGAAATCAAATGACGCTTGCCTTGGTCGCTGGTTTTGGTCTGGGTGGCTGCGAAGCCTATCCGGATGTGTTTGGTGCCTTTGCCGGATTTGCCGATGATGCCAAAGTGAGCGAGGGGATGATTACGTTGTCGGATCGCCCCGGCATTGGCTTTGAAGGTCAAAACGAACTCTATGCCGTGATGCGCGGCTTGCTGTGACGCTTGTCAGGGTGTTGATTAGCGCACCGGTGGCCAGGCGACTTCAGCCACCAGCCTCGGCTTGCCCAGTGGGGCACCGGCCTTGCCCAGCTTGACGGCGGCCATGTCTTCTTCGCTGGGATATTGTCCCTGCAGCCAGAAGTCAAATACGCGTCGCGCCATGGGGGCCGCGCTTTGGGCACCAAATCCGGCGTTTTCCACCACCATCGCGAGCACAATCTTGGGGTCTTCAGCGGGAGCGAATGCCGTGAATAGGGCATGATCTCTGAAGCGTTCACTCACTTTAGAGGCTTCGTATTTCTCATTGGCTTTGATCTGGATGACTTGTGCAGTGCCGGTTTTTCCGCCGCTGGTGTAGGCAGCCCCCCTGAAGGCGGTCGCGGACGTGCCTTCCAGGTTGACGCCCACCATCGCATCGCGAATCACGGCCAGATTAGCGGGCTTCGCGATGGCCGAACCGATTTCCATGTGATCGGTGGTGACGGGCGCGTGGGTCATAACGTCCACCACCTCCTTGACCAAATGCGGCTTCATTTTGATGCCCTGGTTGACCAGCGTGCCAACAGCTGATGCCAGTTGCAGCATGGTGAAGTGGTTGTAGCCCTGACCTATGCCTAGCGAGATGGTTTCGCCTGCGTACCATTTCTGCTGTTCTGGGCGTTTGTAGGCTTTGCGTTTCCATGTGGTGGATGGCAATAGACCACTAACTTCGCCATGAATGTCAATGCCGGTCAATTCGCCAAAGCCAAAACGCTGCAATTGATCATGAATGAGGTCTACGCCCATGTCGTTGGCCAGCATGTAGTAGTAGGTGTCGCAAGACTGGACGATTGACTTGTACATGTCGACCGAGCCATGGCCGCCCTCTTTGTCATCGCGAAAACGGTGGCCGCCAAACATGAAGAACCCGGGGTCGCTGATGCTTTGTGCCGGCGTGCGCTTGCCGGTTTCCAGTGCGGCCAGCGCCATGAAGGGCTTATAGGTTGAGCCCGGCGGGTAGGTGCCGCGTAGCGCTCTGTTCAGAAGCGGTCTGTCGATCGATTCATTGAGCGACTTCCAGCTATCGGCATCAATGCCTTCCACAAATAAATTGGGATCAAACGTAGGCTTGCTTACAAAGGCCAACACCTCCCCGGTTTTAGGGTTAAGTGCCACCATGGCGCCCCGCCGGTCACCAAACATGTCCTCCACCATTTTTTGTAGTTTGATGTCAATAGACAGCACCACTGTATTGCCGGGAGTGGCCGGTTTACTGGACAACCTTCGCATAGCTCGCCCACCGGCCGATGTTTCGACTTGCTCGACACCGGTGAGTCCGTGCAACTGGCTCTCGAAGCTTTGTTCCACGCCAAGTTTGCCAATATATTCAGTGCCCCGGTAGTTGGCCTGCTCTTCATCGGTCCAGTCTTCCTGGTCTTTTTTTTCGGTCTGATTGATGCGGCCAATGTAACCAATCAGATGGCTGCCCAGCTCCCCGCCCGGGTACTGGCGAAATAGACGTGCCTTAATCTCAACGCCAGGAAACCTGAAGCGCTGTGCCGCAAAGCGAGCTACTTCTTGATCTGTCAATCGGGTGCGAATTGGCAAAGATCCAATGCCTTTGGTTTCTTCGCGTAACTTTTTATAACGTCGTTTGTCACGTGCAGAAATGTCCAGCACATGGGTGAGGTCTTCAATAGTCTGATCGACATCGACGACTTTGGCGGGTGTGATTTCTAGCGTGTAGGCCGAGTAATTAGTCGCCAGTACGATGCCATTGCGATCCAGGATCAGACCTCGGTTAGGTACCACCGGCACAATAGAAGTTCGGTTATTTTCAGCCTGCTCATTCAAGTCCGTATGACGCACCACTTGCAAGTACACCAATCTAAGGGCCAGCAGTAAAAACAGAAATAACATGAGCGCGGTGACTATCAACACCCGAACTCGAAAACGCGTCAGATCCGCCTGGATGTTACGGAATTCCGTCATGGCAAGACAAGCACTAGCATGATCTACAGCGGACGGTGATCATCTCGATCGGGAGCACGTCGCTGGGGCAAAAGCAAGACCACACTCACGAGCAGCCACAACAAAGACTCGATCACAGGCGCCAGAAACAAAGTTAGGCCAGGAAAGGTGCCCCCCACCATCATGCGTACTGCCAATTCCACCGCATGCGCCGTAAAAAACAAGGGTAAAACATGCAGAGCCTGAGAAGGCACGGGAAACCACAGTAGGCGCCGGTTGATGGATGTGGCAAAGAAGTTCAACACGGTGTAGGCCAAGGCATGTTGACCCAGCACGCTGCCCTGGTGCACGTCAATCAGGAGCCCAAATGCAAACGCAAAACCAACGCCCACTCTTAAAGGTTGATGTACACCCCAAAACACCAACACCACCGCTAGCAGGTCGGGTACCCAGGCGGCGCGTCCCCACAAGCCCATGTTTTGCAACATGACCCAAAAAAACGCCAGCAGTAAGCTGCCCAAGATGAACAACGGGTTGGCGGGCAATAGCAATTGTTGTTGCCCTTGGCGCATGATCATGGGGCGGAGCCTTTCTTAACGCTTTTAGACGGCGTGTCAGGGTCAGGTCTCGGCGCAATCTTCCCAGAGATCGGTTGCAAGACCATCACGTGCAAAGCGCCGTCTACACCGGCCAGTGGCGAGCAGAAGATGTGGGCAAATGCAGTCTCAACCCGACGCTCGATTTTGTCCACACGGGCCACGGGTAAGCCTGGTGGATAAACTCCGTCCACACCACTGGTGGTGAGCACATCACCCACCCGCACATCAGCGTTCGACGCCATAAAGCGCAGCTCTAGCGCGTTGGCGTTTGCAGTGGGGTCACCAAAAGCGACGGCTCTTGCACCGGTACGCACATTGAGTACGGGGATTGCCTGTTCACGATCCGTTACTAAGGTGACTTCACTGACCGATGGATAAACACGTGTGACCTGCCCGAGTACGCCCAGCTCATCAAGCACCGGTGATCCGGCGCTTATTCCCTGGAGTAAACCCTTGTCAAGGATGACTTTGCGTGAATAGGGGTCGGCGGAGTCATACAGCACCTGTGCCGCCTGAGACGGGGTTGTGATGCGTCCGCGTAGTTGCAATAATTGACGTAAACGAGCGTTTTCAAGCGTTAGAGGTTCTACTTGATTGGCACGTTGGGACTGCTGACCAAGTTTTTGTCGAGCCGCCTCGGCTGAAGACTGCGACCCTTTCAAGGATTCGAAATAACTGAAAACTTCACGGGTCAACAGCACCGGGCGAAGTACCAGCCACTGCATCGGGTATACGACTGTAGCCAACGCCACCCTCAAAGGTTGCATAAGTTTGAAACGTGTGTCGGCTACCATGAGGAACAGCGCCAAGGCGCTGAACACGATCAGCTTTGATAACGCAGACGCGCCTTGCCGGAAAAAAGGCGGTGGAGTTCTATCGAGCGTGCCTAACGGCATGAGACCAACTACTTCATTCGCTGGTGAAAATGGAGCCTAGGTGATCCATGCGCTCCAATGCCATGCCACAACCTCGCACCACACAGGTCAGCGGATCTTCAGCCACCAGGACCGGTAAGCCGGTTTCTTCGGACAACAAGCGATCCAGATCGCGCAGCAAGGCTCCTCCACCGGTCAGCATCATTCCGCGGTCGGCAATATCAGCCCCGAGTTCCGGTGGGGTTTGCTCCAGCGCGTTTTTGACGGCAGACACGATATTGTTGAGCGGATCGGTCAGAGCTTCGAGGATTTCGTTGCTAGAGATTGTGAAGCTGCGCGGTACACCTTCGGACAGGTTGCGTCCACGCACTTCCATCTCCTTGACTTCACTGCCGGGGAAGGCCGATCCAATTTGTTTTTTGATGGCTTCAGCGGTGGGCTCGCCAATCAGCATGCCGTAGTTGCGGCGGATGTAGTTAATGATGGCTTCGTCAAACTTGTCGCCGCCGACACGTACCGAGCCCTTGTAGACCATGCCGCCGAGCGAGATCACGCCCACTTCGGTGGTGCCGCCACCGATGTCCACGACCATTGAGCCCGAGGCCTCGGACACTGGCAAACCTGCACCTATGGCTGCGGCCATAGGCTCTTCGATCAAAAATACTTCGCTGGCGCCAGCGCCCAGTGCTGATTCGCGAATGGCACGGCGTTCCACCTGAGTTGAACCACAAGGGACGCAGATAATGATGCGCGGACCCGGCTTGAACACGCCGCGCGGATGCACCATCTTGATGAATTGTTTGAGCATTTGCTCAGTGACGGTGAAATCGGCAATCACGCCATCTTTCATCGGGCGAATGGCTTCAATATTGCCTGGTACCTTACCCAGCATGGCCTTGGCTTCTTTGCCCACGGCTTGAATGGTTTTTTTGCCCTGCGGGCCACCCTCGTGACGAATCGCAACGACCGAAGGTTCGTCCAGCACGATGCCTTTGTCGCGAACATAGATCAGGGTATTAGCTGTACCCAGATCAATTGCTAGATCCGAGGAAAAATACCGACGAAATGACCCAAACATGAAAATCCTCTCTGCGGGCATGGCAGACACGTCGGCCTACCACCACCCATTTGACTGTTACAAAATCGCTCACGATGCTCAAAATCTGTGCTTACAGAAAAACATCGTCTAAAGACGGGATAATACTCCATCCCCCCGTAAATGACCCTGTCTCGTGCTCTCAAATCGTGAGTGCCTTACACCAGGTTTCAACTCTTTTCCGCCATGTCACTGACCGCATTTGATATTTCCCGGATTGCCAACCTGGCGCGCTTGGAACTCAGCCCCCCAGAAGCCGAGCGCATGCGCGGCCAGATCAATGATTTTTTCAGCATCGTAGAAAAAATGCGCGCCGTGGACACCACAGGCATTGAACCACTGGCACACCCGATGGCGACCATCCAAGACGTTGCCCTGCGGTTGCGCGAGGACGTGGTGAGTGAGCCCAATAACCGCGAAGCCAACCAGGCCAACGCACCCGCCGTCGAAAACGGCCTGTTTCTCGTACCCAAAGTGATCGAGTGAGCCCTTGCGA
>CANCAO010000122.1 GCA_947374105.1 Comamonadaceae bacterium
TCAGCGCGAATGGGTGAGTCGGTATTTTGAGCGGGAAGTTCGGCCCTTGCTAATTCCTGTTGGACTTGACCCCTCACACCCATTTCCCCAGGTGGCTAACAAGTCCCTTAATTTCATAGTTCGACTTGGGGGACACGACGCATTTGGGCGTGAGAACGATATTGCCATCGTTAAAGTACCGCGTGTCTTACCACGTCTGATACGTATGCCAGCAGCGGTGTCGGGTGAACGAAAGTTATTCGTGGCGTTGTCCAGTGTTATTCGTGCTCATTTGAGTTCACTTTTTCTTGGCCGTGAATTGGGGCAATTTTCCCAATTTCGGGTGACACGTCACTCCGATCTTGCTGTAGATGAAGATGATGTTCGAAATTTACGCACAGCTTTGCGGCAGGGTCTGCAACACCGTCATTACGGACAGGCCGTGCGGCTTGAAGTGTCTTCGGGGTGTTCTGAGCACTTAGCCCATTTTTTGCTGAAGCAGTTTAACTTGCCAGAAGAGGCTTTGTACCGTGTTCACGGCCCTGTTAATTTAGGACGGTTAACGCAACTTGTTGATTTGGTTAATGATCCAACATTGCTTTTCCCATCCTACAAAGCCTCTTATCCACAGCAATTGGTACGAGGTCAGTCGATTTTCGCTCAACTCAAACGTGGCGATGTGTTGATTCATCAACCGTATGAAAGCTTTGATGGAGTGCTGGAGTTTTTGCGCGAGGCGGTACATGACCCGCAAGTTTTGGCTATCAAACAGACCATTTATCGAACAGGTTCCAATTCTGAGCTGATGGAGCTCTTGCGAGAAGCCGTTCGCAGGGGTAAGGAAGTCACTGTAGTAGTTGAGTTGAAAGCCCGTTTTGATGAAGAAGCGAACATTAACTGGGCTGAAATGCTGGAGTCCATCGGTGCCCAAGTGGTGTATGGCGTGATGGGTCTCAAGACCCATACCAAGATGATGCTGTTCACGCGACGTGAAGGGCAAAAATTGAAGCGTTATGCCCATCTGTCCACCGGCAACTACAACCCAGTGACAGCGCGGCTTTATACGGACATCAGTCATCTGACGGCCGATGCCGCGTTGACCAAAGATGTGGAGCATGTGTTCTCCCATTTGGCCAGTCAAAGTCGTTTGCCTAGGCTCAATCGCTTGTGGCTTGCGCCACTTTATTTTTACCGCAAGTTAATCGACAAAATCAATGCTCTGGGCGATGCTGCGGCCCTGGGTCAATCGACTCGAATCGTGGCCAAAATGAATGCGCTGACAGATGATGCTCTGGCTCACGCTTTGATTCGAGCGGGTCAAAAGGGCGTCAAAATTGATTTGATCGTGCGCGGTGCCTGTATCTTGCCTGCACAGTTACCTGGACAAACCGAGAATATCCGGGTGCGATCCATCATCGGACGCTTCTTGGAGCATTCACGGGTGTTCTATTTTCGTCAGGACGAAACGGAAGAGGTACTGTTGTCCAGCGCCGACTGGATGAATCGCAATATGTTGCGTCGCGTGGAAGTGGCTTGGCCAGTCATCGATCCCGCGCAACGCCAGCGCATCGTGGATGAATGTCTGGTGGCTTGTTTGCACGACGGCGTCGATGCTTGGGATTTGATGCCTGATGGCAAATATGTACGCTCAAAACCCGATCACCATCAGGCTGCGCATAGCGCTCAGGTTGCCTTGATGGCTCGGTATGCCGCTCGTGTCACGGGCCGGAATGAATAATCATGGACATCGTGTTGTGGCGACACGCTCAGGCTCAGGACTGGACACCTGGGTGTGATGACATGGCGCGTCGTCTTGTCACGCGAGGTGAGAAGCAAGCAGCACGTATGGCGAGTTGGCTCGATCGTCAATTGCCCGAGGGAAGTCGAATTTTGGTTAGTCCATCGGTGCGAACAGAGCAGACTGCGGTGGCATTGGGTCGCAAGTTCAAGTTTTGTCCAGAACTCAAACCCGAAGCTTCAGTTTCTGAATTGGTGAAACTTCTCGGATTGCCAACTGCTAAAGGAACGACGCTACTGGTTGGGCATCAACCTCAATTGGGACAACTTGCGTCCGAGTTGATGGGATGGCCCACCACCGATTGCGTCATAAAAAAAGGGGCCGTCTGGTGGTTGCGTAAGCGTGAAAGAGACGGGGTGATCCAGACGGTGGTGGTGACGGTTCAGTCCCCTGATTTTCTCTAACCGATAATGCTTATCAAATTACTTTTTTGGACGCCCGGTTTTGATGGCGGGTACGGCTTTTAAGGCACTCAAAAAATTGGCGTCGGTCATTGCAGCCAACGCTTTGATACCAGCTCGTAGCAACTCACTTTTTTTAACAGCGTGGGTCAGGCTTGCACTGCGTTCTTTAAGTTCATTTAAAACAACGTATTCCGTTTTTGGTATGGTGAAGCTGTCACGCATTTGTTTGAGTTTTTTTACCTTGACGACTTTTTCAACTGCTGCTTTGACGACCGCTTCAGCCACGGGCTTGACTATGGGTTTCGCTACTGGTTTGGGTTTTAATTTTGAGATCACCACTTTTTTTACCGGTTTGGCGGTGGCGGCTGGAGCCACTTGAGGCTTGCTTGTGAGAGAGGCAGGTGCAGTGGCTTTTTTTACCATGATATCTTCCTTTTTAAACGATATAAACAGTTTATATCATTAACCAAAGGTACACAAATGTCAACAAGTGCTATCAGACATGGGTGAGCTGGAGGTTCCAGGGTGTTTTTTTCCAAGCCAATTGCTCCTCGCGCAGTAAGTGCAACGATTGCGGAAATGAAGTGACCCAATCTGCGTCACAACTCACTACAAATTGCTTCGAAATTTCAGAATGACACACCACGCGAACACCATGTAGATCCGGATTGCGCTGGGCGTGGCAGAGGATGACGGCAATTCGCAAAGCCAGTAATTGTTTAACAAACACAACATCGTCAAAGTCCACGTCCAATTTACGCAGTTTGCCCCGGTGACCCAGTACAAGCAGACCTAGCCGGTGTAACTCCTGCATGGAAAAGCCGGGTACATCGGCATTGTCAAGAATGTAGGCGCCGTGCTTGTGATAGTCGCTGTGTGAAATCAAGCTACCGATTTCATGCAGTTGGGCAGCCCAATCCAACTTGCGCATGCTGCTCGCAGCTTGATCGGGGCGGGCCTCGGGCATCAATTGCTGAAGAGAATGGCGTGCAACCCGACTCACCCGTCGAGATTGAGTGATGTTCACATTGAATTTTTTAGCGAGGCGATTGACACTGGTGCTGCGTAAGTCAGTCTGCTCATGCGCACGGTCTAGCAAGTCATACAGAGCACCATGTCTCAAGGCACCTTGGGCCACTTGCATTTCCTCAACGTCAAGCAAATCAAATACAGCCCGGAGCACACTGATACCGCCGCCAATCACGGCCCGACGGTCGTCCTTCATACCCTCCATACGGAGCTTTTCAGAACTCTTTGCACGTAGCAGGTTTTCTAACAACCAGCGCAGTCCGTCTCGGTTAATAGTACCAACGGGCCATCCCGCCGCAACTAGAACATCGCTAACAGCCCCCACCGTGCCTGACGAGCCATAGGCAGTGTCCCATGAGTCGCGCTGGTAGGCACCTAGTGCCTCATCCAAAACAGCCTTGGCCGCAATTTCTGCGCTCTGGAATGCGTGCACACTGAATTGACCCTCGGGGAAATAGCGCATCGACCAAGCCACACTGCCGACGCGGTAGGACTCCATGACCTGTGCTACATGACCTTGACCCAGAATCAATTCTGTTGAACGTCCGCCTATGTCAACAACAAGACGACGCTCGTCCGATTGAGGCAGCAGATGGGCTACGCCTTGATAGATAAGACGTGCTTCCTCTCGCCCAGAAATTACATCAATAGGAAAACCCAGTATTTGGTTTGCCTTGTTCAGGAAATCATCACGATTTCGTGCTTCTCGCAAGGTTTGTGTTGCAACAGCGCGAACTTGTGATGGCGCGAATCCCGCAAGTCGCTCGCCAAAGCGAGCAAGGCAGTCCCAGCCGCGTTGCATAGCGTCGAGCGATAAATTTCGGTCTTGGTCCAGACCGTTGCCTTGACGTACAGTTTCCTTGATGTATTCGGTGTGATGAATCTGACCATGATCCACGTAGCCAATCTCTAGGCGAAAGCTATTGGAGCCAAGATCAACAGCAGCGAGACGTGTTCCGTTTTGCATCTTATGACTGACTTGACTTATGGTTTGAGCTACATGCACGTTACTTGAGTTTTCTATAGGAGATTGTGTGACTATCCGACAAGTCGCCCATCAGGGGTCAACATGCTTTGAGTAACAAACGACCCACTGCGATGTTGTGCATTGAATTTTATTCGGTAGCCACCTAAGTCTATCGAGGTACGCTTTTGGAAGCTCTGTAAGACGCTTTGTCGCGTTGATTGACCTTCCACCGTATTCAGGACTTCATAGGTGTAGCGTGCCGCAATGAAGCCAGCCAAACTGAGTGGTGTTGGTGGTTCATCAAAGAGCTTCCCCAAGGCTTCTCGATAACTTCTCACAATGGGCAGGCCGGCGTTTACCATCGGCACAACCTGTGTCGTGATAACCGGGGTGTTCCGTGCAACGCCCATTTGTAGCAAGGTTTGGGGATTGACATCGGCCAAGGCAATCACGTAGCGTTGTTTCGTTTGTTTATCAATGCCCTGAGTGAATTGCATCAATTCGGGTGTTCCGCCCATAAACAAGAGTATGGCCGGTGCTGTGGATGTCAGCGTTTGACCGATTTGCTTCAAGTTGCTGGTCGGACTATAGGACTGGAGCTTGATTTTTAATTGTGTGGCCGTTTGCTCTACGTCTGTGCGGTATAAATTTTGTTCCTGTTGTGAGGCGTAAACCACACCAACTTCGGTCACGTTCATGTTGGCCAACGATTTAATGGCGTGTAATATTTGTTCTTGACGTGATGCAAAGATGGGAAAGGTGCTGGAATCCACCTCCAGGTCAGAGTTTTGCAGCCAAGGTGCAACATGGGCGATTTCAGGAATTTCTCTCTTTAGAGACTGTATAACCTGTATAGAAGCCCGTTCGCCAACCGTTCCCGTCAAGGCGAGACAGAAGGGAAGGCTTTTGATGGATTCAACGGCCGAGCGTACGCCTGCGGCTGATCCATCAACCTCAATTGTCAAGTGCTGAATAGGACGCCCCTTCAGACCTCCTTGCGCGTTGATGGTCTGCCAAGCTGCACGCGAACCAACCAGAAAGTCGCGGGAAACATCCTGTTGTTCAGGGGATGTGTCGACAATTTGGGCCACACTGAGAGTATTCGCACCAGTTTTGATCTTGCTGGTCTGCGCCCAAACGATAGAGGGTGCTCCAAAGGTGCAAGCTGCCGCGCTACAGATCAATTTGCGCCTTGATAACTCTCTATTTTTCATGTGGATTTTGGTTAGACAAGATCGAAGAGCTTAGATTTTTAGTGTGACATTTAGATGACTTTTATTTATCTTTGATGTGACAAAAAAATGGAAAAATGACCACGGCTATTTTTTTGTCATATAGATGTCACAATTAATTCATACAGTTCAATCATCTTTTAACCAAACCAAAGAGGTATCTGATGACAACAACGTTCAATCGAGCAGTACTTGGCGTACTTGCGATTTCCTCAATCGCCTTTGCGACCACCGCCGCAGCTCAAGATGTCACCGGTGCGGGTGCCAGCTTCCCGGCACCCCTCTACTCCAAGTGGGCGTCTGACTACAACAAGGCCACGGGCGTCAAAATCAATTACCAGTCAGTCGGCTCCGGTGCAGGCATTCGCCAGATTGATGCCAAAACGGTTGACTTTGGGGCTTCTGATATGCCGCTTAAAGACGAAGAG
>CANCAO010000123.1 GCA_947374105.1 Comamonadaceae bacterium
AAGCGGAAATATCAATCTTCAAGCCTAGCGACCGCTGTTCGAGCTCAATGACGATCTCTTGACAGACACACACCGCCAACTTGGCCGTGATGTGCCAACTCCCGCACCAAAAGCAAGTCGGCTACAAAAAGACGATGCTTATTGAGCGCAGCTGGTGCATGTCGTCCAGTGGCCAGATCCACCACTTTCACAAAAGCCTGCTCGATAGCGGCAATGCTCCAGCAGCGATCTGAAGTTCCCAGGACGACAAGCAGGCCTGATGTCAGTCGGCCTGTAGGGTCCGCCACATCCAGCATCTGGCCCTGCAGCCCTGAAACATGTGGCATTAGCCAGTTTTCTGCCGTCTCGATGGCTGCTTCAAGTTCGGCTTCTGCGGGCGTATTAATGCCAGGCAGCAAGCGCTGCGCTCCACCATACAACCGCGAAAGCTCGACAGAATTGCCGTCCTGCTCGGTGAGCAGAACGTAATCCTGTTTTTCGATTTTCAGAGTCAAGCCCATCAGAATCCGCCAATTCAAGACAAATAGCGTACGGCCAGCTGGAATGCACGCTCATCAACACCGTGGCCAAGGCCGGGCAACAAGTCCAGCGTGACATCACCGCCCAGGGTTTTGATTTGTTGATGCGCCTGAATTGACCATTGAGGTGCAACCACGCCATCCTGCTCACCGTGAATAAGATGCACTTTTACGCCAGTTGGTGCGACCCACACTGACTGAGCAAAGCGCCCGGCTATTGCGATGACTTTGCCTGCAACAGAATTTGCCGATTGAGTAGATTCGAGCGACATGATTGATCCTTGCGAGAACCCCACCAGCACAGTGTTCTGCGGTTCAATCCCGCTTTTGTCCTGCCAATGGCTGATCGTCTCGAGATACAGCGGCATGGCCTGCGCAATCCGTTGAGGACGATTTTCTTCAGTAACACCCACCACTGAGAACCATTCCTTGCCTCTACCCAGTTCGGATGGATGCGGCGCTTCGACGCTGACGACGGTCGCTTGCGGTTGAGCCTGTGCCAACGCTCGACCAACCGGTGCGAGGTCTCGCGCCGATGAGCCAACACCGTGAAACAACAGAACGAGTTGAGTTGAGGCTTCTGGGCGAGCTATTAGGATTGAGTCTTCAGGCATGTTCATTCTCCAAAACTTCCAGTTCCAACTGCAGGCCAAAGACATACGACTCCATAGCGAGCACGCCGTGTCTAATTCCCCCGTTGAGGACGGTCACCGGTCTCTGGGCAGACGTTGCACCACCAGCTACCAACAGCGGCAGGAAGTGCTCAGTCGTGGGATGCGCGCGTTTTGCATGCGGTGCAATTTCTATGGTCTGACCGAGGCGAGTCATATCTCCGCTCTGTACCGCTTGCCTTACCCAGGCTGAGAACTCTTTGGCATAGCTCGCCTCTTGCACTTCACCCGTGCGAAATTCGTAGAGGTTGTGCGTGAGACTGCCCGAGCCAACGATCAGCACACCATCTTGGGCCAACGGAGCGAGTGCTCGACCCAAAGCGAACGCTTTGGCCTCGTCGGTGTCGAATGGCATCGACACCTGAATCACGGGCACATCGGCGTCAGGAAAGAGATGCATCAGGGGCACCCAGGCGCCATGGTCCAGACCGCGTCGCAAATCCAACTGCGCTGTGATGCCCTTTTGAGCAAGTTGCTGCTGGATCTGAACTGCCAATTCAGGCGAGCCAGGAGCAGGGTACTGCAGGTCATAAAGCGCGCGCGGAAAGCCTCCGAAGTCGTGAACCGTCTGGGGCTTCTCAGTGGCCGTGATCTGGACACCTTGTGTCATCCAGTGCGGCGAAACCACCACCACGGCTTTGGGCTTACCAAGAGCCAAACCCAAGACACGCAGCTGGGCACCTGCCAGACCTGGCTCCATGGCAAAGGTAGGCGCACCGTGCGAGATAAACAAAGAAGGCATCGTGCTCATGTTCAGACTCCAGTTCAAGATGGATCAATGTGTCGGCTCGTTCTTTTTCGCTCTCATTCGCTCTTGGTGCTCAAGACACGATCGACGGATACGCGACCGCCACCAGAGGCAAGCAGCGAAACACTCAGAGCGAACAGCGCCAAGGCGTATTCATAGCCACCTTTGTCAAGGAAGAAACCCTTGCTGAAGTGCACCGCAAAAATAGCAATCAGCATGGCGAACGCTAGCGCAGCAGCAGCCGGGCGCACCAGCAATCCAATGATGAGCGCTAGGCCGCCAAAGAATTCGGCTGCGCCAGCCAGCAAGGCCATCAGATAACCTGGGCTCAGGCCAACGGAGTCAAAAAACTGACCCGTGCCTTCCAAGCCGTAGCCGCCAAAAGCACCAAAGAGTTTTTGTGCGCCATGGGCAACGAAGATGGCACCGCCTGCAAGGCGCAAGGCCAAGGGAGCCAGGCTGTCATCGGTCGAGAGCACGCGCTGCACGATCGAGACAGATGAAGTGGTGTTGAAATTAGTGGTCATGATGTTTCCTTTGATTTGGTTGGGTATGGTTTGAAGTGACAGTTTTTAGGCCTTGCGAATCCAAGTGGGTGCGATGCTGGTACCAAGGCCTGCGCCATAGCCCAAGTAAATGTTCAGTCCCGCCAAGGGTTCGAGATAGCGAGCGTTTTTCAGGCCACCCGCGTCGACCACCTGAAAGCCAATGCTTTCGGCCAGCGAAGATGCAGTCTGCTTGGCGCGTGCGCTATCGCTGGCGACAAACACCGAGACCTTCTGGCCTGCGCCGAAATCGGCACCTTCAGCCATGACCTGGGCAAACACAGTGTTGAAGGCTTTGACGACTTCGATTTCAGGCACAGCGCGGGCGATTTCTTCGGCTGCGGAGGTGCTGTGCCCCAGTGTCAAGCCCATGTAATCGGCCGTCAGCGGATTCGTGATGTCAATGACCACTTGACCCGACAGGTTGCCCACGCTGCGCAAGGCAGCAACGGCTTGTTCATAAGGGGTTGCAACCACGACAGCGTCCATGCCTTGGGCCGCATCCGCCAAATCCGCTGCGCTAGCGCCATGCTCTTTAGCCAGCGCCTGGGCTTTGACCTGATCGCGACCTGCGACACGGACCTGATGGCCAGCGGCGCTGAGTTGTTTGACGAAGCCTGCGGCCATGTTGCCGCTACCGATAACGAGAACTTTCATGATGCTTCCTTTCTGGGTTGGACCCGCACTGCGGGCATGGACTCAACTGTATTGATTTCATATTTAAAGATAAACATGCGTTAAATGAATAAACTGTATAAAATATCGGAACAATGGATAAATATCAGGAAATGCGCGTCTTCTCGGCCGTGGTCGAAGCCTCCAGCTTTGTTGGAGCGGCTGAGAGCCTGGATATGTCCAAAGCCGCTGTCTCGCGGTACGTCTCCGAACTTGAGCAGCGACTGGGTGTGCGACTTCTGCATCGCACCACCCGCAGGCTCTCGCTGACGCCCGAGGGGGAGGTTTTTTTGGCTCGCTGTCGCGACATCCTCTCAAGCATTGAAGCGTCCGAGGTTGAGATCACCACACGCAGCGTTTCTGTCAGCGGCTTGCTGAAAGTGAGCGTGCCTGTCAGCTTCGGTATCCGGCACATGGCGCCCTTGTGGCCAGACTTTTTAGACCTTCACCCTCAGCTCAACCTGGACGTCCAGCTCGCCGATAGATTGATTGATCTGGTTGATGAAGGTTTTGATCTAGCGATTCGCATCGCGCGCTTGGAAGACTCCAGCTTGATCTCGCGCCAGATCGCAGCAACACGGCTGGTGCTGTGTGCGGCGCCCTCCTACTTAGAGCGCAGAGGTGTGCCTGAGCATCCCTCTGAGTTGGCTACACACGATGTGGTGAGCTACAGCCTCCTGGCCACAGGTGATCAGTGGCAATTTGAAGGACCTGATGGGTCAGTGAGCGTGAAGGTACGACCTCGGTTTTGGTCAAACAACGGCGATAGCTGCATCGCTGCTTGTGTTCAGGGGGCAGGTATTCAGCTTCAGCCGACGTTTTTGATTGACGAAGAGCTACGACGCGGTGCGCTTGTGGAAGTCCTGCCACAGTACCAGGCAGCAACACTGGGGATTTACGCGGTCTATCCCACACGAAAGTTTGTGCTGCCAAAGGTGAGGGCTCTCGTTGAGTTTCTTGATGAGAGGCTCAAAGCAGCGCCATGGACAGTTATTTAATTCGAAGCCAGCTGCTGTGGGGGTTCACAAAGTTCAAGTCTTATGAGCAGTCTTTCGTAAATGTCTGCACTTGGCGCCGCAGCGGTCACTCAAAGCACTGATCCAACCATATCACCCCATTCACCACCCGAAACGCCGCATGCACTGCCCACACCAGCGAAAGGTGTAGCGTACCGAGCTATGGAGTCTGACCGTGTGGGGCTGCGCTCGCGCAGGCTTGAACGTACCGAGCGTTGAGTGTTTTGGGGAACGGCTTTTTTGATCTGGCGAAGCTGCGCTGCGGTCAGCGGGCCTTCGTCGGCCTCGTATTGCGATAGCAGCTTGACGGTTTCGCGGGTGACGCCGGGTCCACTCGATGAGCAATTTGAAGACATGGTGAAATTTATGCCCACTGAGACTTGCTCGCTGATATGAGCGCGGCCCAGTCGTCTGGAGGATGACCCCGCTGGAGCATTTTTTGAAATACGGCATACGGATCACTCTTGCTGCCGGATGATCTCAAGGTGTTTTCGTCATTGACCCACGCAAAGATGATGATCTTGGCTTTGGAGTCAAACCGGAAAAACAACCGAAACCTTCGCCCAATCTTGGCCCGTCGCCAGTGTCTGAACGCAGGGCCCATGGTGTTGCCCTGCCGATACTCCTCGCGATTGGGGTCACTCGGCACGGTCTCGAGCATCAGTTGAGACAAGGCATTGAAAAGTTTGACGTTGGCATTCGACTCATACCCTTGTGGGTCTTGGGTCTGCGCCCGTTGCGAGGCGGCTTGCAGCTTCTGGAGTTGCTCAATCACACAATCGTGGAAAAGCAAATTCCAACCGTGGCGCTGAATCACAGCGCTACATCACCATGGATATCTTCGCTCAGATCGACGGGCCGCTTGATGGCCGACAGCATGGAGATCGCTAATTCATTGGGTAGCGTGGAGATATGCAGACCAGACGCGATGTCTTTTTCAAGCAGTGCCAGGAAGCCCGCGATGGCGGGGTCTTCATGGACGTCGCTTTCGACACGGGTGACCACGACTTGTGAGCCCATCAAATCGAACGCCACCTTCCCACCGAAATCTACGCCAAGTGCTTGACGAATGGGTTTGGGCAAGGTGATCTGCCCTTTCGAGGTGATGGTGGCGACTTCGTGAACAGCTTGCATGGCAAGGTCTCTTTCCAATGAAGTGCAAATTGTAAGGAATAATCCTTACATTGTCAATGATGTGGTGCGCACAAACAGCGTCACCAGCGGCTCATCACCCACTTGGCGGCTCCAGTGGCCGTGCACAGCGGCATCGAACGTTGCGCCCGCAGGCACGGTGTCGTCCGAGTAGAAATGCTCACCCGGTTTGAAAACGCGCGCGCTGCCGTCTTGCAGGCTGATTTCCATTTGCCCGCTCAAGATGAACACCCATTGCGGCGTGATGGTGCAATGAAACTGGCTGCGAAAACCGACCGGGCTGTGGCGCAACTGGTAGCCACCCGAAGGCATCAGCGCAGACAGCATGGAGTTCGGGTTGCCCTCAGGCAGGGGGATGGTGGCCTCGCGGAATTTGGCGCGGCCATCGGTGTCGGTGAAGAGAATGGTTTGGGTGAAGGTGGTCATGGTGAACTCCTGCGCAAGGCGGTGGTTGAATTGAAAAAAGTCAAAGGCAAGAAGTCACGCCACCATC
>CANCAO010000124.1 GCA_947374105.1 Comamonadaceae bacterium
GACCAAGCAGGCGACTAGGCCGAGTGGAACAGGGAACGCACCAGATCCGTTTGCGTAATGATGCCGACCAGCCGGTTTTCCAAATCAACGATCGGGATGTGGTGATGGCCATGCTCCGAAAACAGCGGCACCAAATCCACCAAAGAACGATCCTGACGGGCCACACGGACTCGGCGGCTCATGATCTGTCCCACAACCTCAGGCTTGGCTGTACGCTCCAGCCCGCTGGGGCGCAAAAATTCCTGTAAACGCTGACCCAAGCCGGCGTGCTGATCCATATTGGCATGGCGCAGAAAGTCGGCCATCGTGACAATGCCCACAATGCGACGAACCCGGTCCACCACTGGCAGCGCCTTAACGCGGTGCTGACGCATCAGGGCCCAAGCCTCCTCGATCGACGAGCCGAATTGCACCATCACCAGCTCACGCGACATGACATCGGCACACCGAATGTCCCCCAAGCGGCGCTGGTAGGCCACCCCCTCGGCCCGCTGCAACAGCGCTTCCAGGTCATCACGACTCACATCAAGCACTTGGTTGTAGTCCGCCAGTACCTGGTCCAAATCGGCCGAGGTAAAGCGCCGGGCGCTGTCCGTCACGTCGCCCACTGGGGTCGGCGTCACATGCGGATAACGCCGCCCGGTTACGCTGTTGTAAACCACGCCTACCAGCACCAACAGCAGGGTTTGCGTGAACGCAGGGAACAGAACAAAAGTAAATGCCGTCGCGTGACTGAGCACCGCCGTTAAAGCCATAGCACCACCCGGCGGGTGCAGGCAACGCAGCGCCAACATCGCCGTGATGGCCAGCCCAACAGCGATGGGGGCTGCGACCATCGGTTCACTGATCGTCTGGGCACAGACAACTCCCACCAAAGCCGAAACCGCATTGCCTGCCAGTACCGCCCAAGGTTGAGCCATCGGGCTGGAAGGCGTGGCAAACACCAATACCGCGCTGGCACCCAGCGGCGCGACCAAAATCAGGGGATACAGCCCAACATCAGTCCAAAAATGACTGATCAGCGCCGTGAAAAAAAGCGCCAGCGCCACCTTGCGCCGACTGCCTGCCGAGAGCATGAAGAGCTTTTTTTCTGTATGCGGCAACAGCGCCAACGCCTCTACCAAGTCTTGATGTAAGGCTGCGTTCCAGCGCGGGCTGCGTATCTGCCACGCTTGCCACAGCTGCTGCGCGGTCTCTTCATCACGCCACGGCAAAGCCAAATCGGCCCACACCGCGTCCGGGTGCACCGCCTCGCCTGGCAGCACAGGCAGATCGCCACTCAGGCGACGCAAGTGACTGGTTTTGCCCGTGCGCTCATCGCCTGTGACGGCGATAAGGCCGCTGGGGAGTGGGTCAATCGGGAGCATGGGGAAACGCAAAAGCAAGGCCGTGAGAAAGCGACCTCAAGCCTTCTTCACAAACTCCGTCTTCAACTGCATCGGCCCAAAGCCGTCAATCTTGCAATCAATGTCGTGGTCGCCATCGATCAGGCGGATGTTCTTCACCTTGGTGCCCACCTTCACCACCGAAGACGAGCCCTTGATCTTCAAGTCTTTCACCAAAGTCACCGTGTCGCCGTCTTGGAGCACATTGCCGTTGGCATCTTTCCACACGCGCTGCTCGGGTGCGGCAGCGGCGGCTTCGTGAGCCCACTCATGCGCACACTCGGGGCAGATGAACATCCCCGCATCTTCGTAGGTGAATTCGGAGTGACATTTTGGGCAAGGGGGCAAGGTGCTCATGGATTTCTTCTGGAGGTTTATCCCAAATTATCGGCTAGCAATAATTATTGCCAGCCGATAAACGGCTATAAAACAGCACCACCATGACCCGCCCCCTGCTCTACACCTACCGCCGCTGCCCCTATGCCATGCGTGCGCGCATGGCGCTGATACACGCGGGCATTGCATTCGACGCGCATGAAATCACCCTGCGGGACAAGCCCGCCGCCCTGCTGGCGGCTTCGCCCAAAGGCACGGTGCCCGTTTTGGTGCTACCGGACGGCACGGTGCTGGAGGAAAGCCTGCACATCATGCGCTGGGCGTTGGCGGGGTGCGATGCGGCAGGCTGGTGGAGCCGGGCGCAGATGCCCGGCAACCAAGCCCTGACCGCACTCAACGACGGCCCCTTCAAACAGCAGCTTGACCGCTACAAATACCCCGAGAAGTTTGATCCCAACGAGCGAAATTTGCACCGCGACCAAGCCGCAAGCGGCCTGCTGCAAGCACTGGAGCAGTGCCTGATGACCCAGCCCTACCTGGGCGGCACAACACCCTGCGCCACCGATCTGGTCATCTTCCCCTTTGTTCGGCAGTTTCGCGCGGTGGATGCCGACTGGTTTGATGCACAAGCGCTACGGGCTACCCAGCAGTGGTTGCAGGGATGGCTGCAGTCAGAACTGTTTGCGGTTTGTATGCGGAAGTTGCCGAATAGCTTGTGTGTGGAGTTTGAAAATCCGATTTTCTCAAACACCTGAAGCATCAACCTGGCTCGCCTTCACAAAGGCCAGAATCACGTCCCGAATCACCTTGCGCTGCGGCACGGGCAATTTGAGAAATGCCTCAAAAAGCTCCCGGTCTTCGTAGCCAATGCCGCTGTCCCAACGGGCACGGCGTTCTTGCACCTTGCGCGTGATGCCATCACCGAAGCCCAACTCTACCGGTGAAACACCCAGCCATTCGGCTAGCACCAGCAGTTTGTCGTGCGTGGGCAGGGTCTCGCCACGTAACCAACGGCGCACGCCGTGCAGCGTCATGGCCTTGCCCCAGTAGCGCGTATTGAACTCGCGCTCCAGCACAGCGGGCTTGGGCTCATAGCCAGCCGCCTTCATCGCATCGCGTAACCGATCCGCAAACAACTCTTTTGCGTTTTTCATGATGGGAACGGTACCCAGCAACCCTCGTTGGGTTGGAACGCCGATGTATAGTCACGTTTTAAACGTAACTATTGATTACGTTGACTGGTTCTGGTGGCGCAGAGGGAGGTCAACACACACGCCCATGCTCAAGCTGGAAAAAATCCAAAAAATGCAGCCACCGTCGGCATTGAACCTGGATGCGTCGTACGCAGCCACGTAGAGGAACACGATGCCAAGAATTTTCGACAACATCGAAAAGCCATTGCTCCCGGCCTTGCAGGAAACGCTCAAGGTTGCTGAGCGCGCGGATTTCTGTGTTGGTTACTTCAACCTGCGGGGCTGGCGTCATCTCTCAGGGCATGTTGATCGCTGGGCTGGTGGCGATGGGCATTGCTGTCGCTTGCTGGTTGGCATGCATGTTTCTCCAAGCGATGAATTGCGGCAAGCACTTCGCACCCGAGAAGATGAAGATCTGCTAGACAACCAAACCGCGCTCCGTGAAAAGCGCCGTATTGCCGAAGAGTTTCAGCAACAGCTGACTTTCGGGGTACCGACCAATGGTGACGAGGCTGCATTACGGCAGCTGTCCGCACAAATCCGATCCAAGAAACTGATCGTCAAAGTCTATCTACGCCACCCACTCCACGCCAAGCTGTACCTGCTTCATAGGCAAGATGCCAATAACCCCGTGACGGGTTTTCTTGGCAGCTCGAATTTGACGCTGGCCGGTCTTGCTAAGCAAGGTGAATTGAACGTCGATGTGCTCGAACATGACGCTTGCAACAAGCTGGTTGACTGGTTTGAAGACCGTTGGCGTGACCGTTGGTGCATCGACATTTCAAAGGAGCTGGCCGACATCATCGACGAGAGTTGGGCTGGTGAGCGGCTTGTGTCGCCGTACCACGTTTACCTCAAGATGGCCTACCACCTGGCACAGGAAGCACGAGCGGGTCTGTCCGAATTTCGCATCCCATCGGTGTTTGGCGATTCGCTGTTTGATTTTCAGGTCGCAGCGGTCAAGATCGCCGCGCACCACCTAAATAAACGCGGCGGTGTATTGATCGGCGATGTCGTCGGTTTGGGGAAATCCATGATGGCCACCGCGCTGGCCAAGGTGTTTGAGGACGATTACCACACAGAAACGCTCATCATCTGCCCCAAGAATCTCGTTTCAATGTGGGAGGACTACGTTCACCGGTATCGCCTGCATGCCAAGGTGCTGCCGCTGTCCAGGGTCATCACCGAGTTACCGGAAAAAACCCGTCGTTATCGGCTGGTGCTTATCGACGAATCGCACAACCTGCGCAACAAAGAAGGTCGGCGTTGGAAAGTCATTCGCGAGTACATCGAACGCAACGAAAGCCTGACGGTTCTGTTGTCGGCAACACCCTATAACAAGACCTACCTCGACCTCTCGGCGCAACTGGCGTTGTTTCTCCACGAAGATGCAGACATCGGCATTCGGCCCGAAAAACTGTTGGCCGAACTGGGTGGTGAGCACGAGTTCATTCGTCGCCACCAATGCGGTGTGCGCTCGCTCGCTGCGTTTGAAAAGAGCGAGATTCCCGACGACTGGCGTGACCTGATGCGCCTGTATATGGTGCGCCGCACGCGCGGCTTCATCATGCAGCACTACACCCGTGAAGATGAGCGCGGCAAATATCTGCTGTTCTCAGACGGACGCAAGTCTTACTTTCCGAGGCGTGTACCCAAAAATCTCAGCTTCAAAATTGATGATGCCAACCCATCCGATCCATACGCCCGCTTTTACTCCGACCCCGTTGTCAACGCCATCAATGAATTGACTTTGCCCCGTTATGGCTTGGGCAACTACATCGCCCCCAAACCCAAGACACCGCCGTCACCGTTGCAGGCCAAAACCATTGAGGGACTGTCCCGCGCTGGCACCCGCTTGATGGGCTTCTGCAAAACCAATTTATTCAAACGGCTCGAAAGCGCTGGCCCGGCTTTCATCTTGTCGATCGAGCGGCACATTCTGCGCAACTTCATCGTGTTGCATGCCATCGAAAACGGCCTCGACATTCCGCTGGGCACCCAGGGTGCCGAGTTGCTTGACACACGCCATTACGACGAAGACTCTGACGGTTTGCTGGTTGATGACGATGGAGAAGAAAATGCCACCGATCCCACAGCCACCAACGGTTTGCGCACCGAGGCAGCCTACCGCCTGCGCGCCGAGAAAGCCTACGAGGCGTACAGCGGCCCATTCAAGAATCGCTTCAAGTGGCTGCCAGGCACTTCATTCATCAAGGCATTGGCAAACGACCTGTACGCCGATGCACAGTCGCTGTTGCAACTGCTGGCCACCTGTGGCGAGTGGCGGGCCGATGCGGACACCAAGCTTGCTGCATTGATCGAACTCATCAACCAGCGTCACCCCAAAGAGAAGCTCCTCGTCTTTACTCAGTTTGCCGATACAGCACGCTATCTCAAGGCCCAACTTGTCACACGTGGTATCCAGCAAGTGGAAGAAGCCACTGGCCAAAGCGCTGACCCCACTGCGCTTGCTTGGCGTTTTTCACCCGAATCGAATGCCAAGCGTGATCTGGTGCGCAAGCCGGACGAATTGCGGGTATTGATCGCCACCGACGTGCTCTCGGAAGGCCAGAACCTTCAGGACGCCCACATCATCGTCAACTACGACCTGCCCTGGGCCATCATCCGGCTGATCCAGCGCGCGGGTCGTGTGGACCGAATTGGCCAGCAATCCGACACCATTCTTTGCTACTCCTTTGTGCCTGCTGACGGTGTGGAACGGCTGATTCAGCTGCGAGCGCGTGTCAGACAACGGTTAATTCAGAACGCCGAAGTGGTGGGCTCCGACGAAAGCTTCTTCGACGATGACACGGACGAAGAACTCATCCGCGATCTCTACACCGAGAAAAATGGCATCTTGGATGACGACGGCGATAGCGAAGTGGATCTGGCCT
>CANCAO010000125.1 GCA_947374105.1 Comamonadaceae bacterium
TCACCGCGCGCCAGCGTGATATGCCCACCATGCGGCCAGCCTTTGAATTTGTCCACAGCAAACGTCAGGCCGGATGAGCCCTCGGTCAGATAAGGCGTGTCGATTTGCGCCAAGTTGCCCATACAGATAATTTTGGTGCCAGGACCCGCACGGGTGATGAGTGTTTTCATCTGCTTGGGGGTCAGGTTCTGGGCCTCGTCGATGATGACGTACTTGTTCAAAAAAGTTCGCCCACGCATGAAGTTCATACTTTTAATTTTGATGCGGCTTCGGATCAACTCTGTGGTTGCCGCACGACCCCATTCGCCCGCATTGGTTTCATTTTTGCTAAGGGCTTCCAGGTTGTCATCCAGCGCGCCCATCCAAGGGCCCATCTTTTCTTCTTCAGTGCCAGGTAGAAAGCCAATGTCTTCACCGACGCTCACGGTGGCGCGGGTGACGATGATCTCGGTGTAGCGACGATCATCCAACACCTGCGTCAAACCCGCTGCCAGCGCCATCAAAGTCTTGCCGGTACCTGCGGTGCCGGTCAGAGTGACAAAATCAACCTCTGGATCCATCAGAAGGTTCATCGCGAAGTTTTGCTCACGGTTGCGCGTGGTGATGCCCCAAACGGCGTTCTTGAGGTGGTTGTAGTCTTTGAGCGTTTTGAGCACCGCCGAGTTGCCCCGAATCTCTGTGACGCGGGCGTACAGACTGGGTTCACCCGGTGCTTCAAAGTAGATGAATTGATTGATCATCAAACTCGGCACAATGGGGCCGGTAATGCGGTAGAAGGTGTGCTGGCCTTGCTGCCAGCTTTCCACGGTCTGGCCGTGGGTACTCCAAAAATCGACCGGCAAGGCTAGAGCGCCAGAGTAGAGCAGATCGCCGTCTTCCAGCACTTTGTCATTTTGGTAATCATCGGTGGCTAGGCCCAAGGCGCGGGCCTTGACCCGCATATTGATGTCTTTGGATACCAGCACCACTTCGCGGGGTGCGAATTGCTGGCGCAGTGCTTCGACAACACCCAAAATCTGGTTATCGGCTTTGCCTTGGGGCAAGCTGGCGGGCAAGGTGTAGTTCAGCGACTGGGTTTGAAAAAAGAGCTTGCCACCGGCTTCGCGGTGCCCGGTACTGCCCAGCTCTAGGCCAACGGCCATGTCAGCACCGGGAATACCGGCCAGCGCGTCCAGCGTGCGGCTGGTTTGGCGGGCGTTGCGTGCCACTTCGGTCATGCCTTTTTTGTGACCGTCGAGCTCTTCCAACACGATCATGGGCAGGAAAATGTCGTGTTCTTCAAAACGGAACAGGCACATGGGGTCGTGCATCAACACATTGGTGTCGAGCACGAACAGCTTGGTGGGGCCTATGGATTTTGTTTTTTTCGTTCTAGTACCAGTTTGAGTTCTGGTCGAGGTGAGTGAACTCACTTCTGGGCCAGTTCTCAAGACTTGCAAGGTGGACGTGACGGCTGGAGGCGTGGATGTTTTTAACGCAGGCGTCGGTGTTTGGGGCTGAGAAGCCCTTTGAGGAACGTTAACGTTCTGCTGGGGCGTATTGTCGCGAACCATTTTTTTGGCTTGAGACGCAGGTTTGCGTTGGTTTGTGGCTTGGACATCAAAGGCATCCGGACTCAGTAGAGCGGCTCGTTTGAGAGGGGCGGGAGGAAGAGGCATGAGATGTATCGTTTCAAAAATAAAAAAGCCGTCAGGGATTCCTTGACGGCTTTTTAGGTGGTGGGCACGGTAATTGTTATCAACGGCATAGACCTATTATGCATAGCTCCGATGAATGTCGCACATTCAAATGAATGTGCTGAGACATCAAGCCGCTTTTTTCAAAACCTTGACAGCTTTCAGAACTTCGTCAACATGGCCGAGCACTTTGAGCCCACGCCACTCTTGCTTGAGCGTGCCGTCTGCACCGATCAAAAAGGTGCTGCGCTCAATACCCTTGACCTTTTTGCCGTACATGATCTTGTTTTTGACAACGCCGAACATGTGACACATTTTTTCTTCGGTGTCCGCAATCAGTTCAAACGGCAGTTCAAGTTTGGCTTTGAACTCATCGTGAGATTTCATGTTGTCGCGTGAGACACCAAATACTTGAGCCCCCGCTTTCACGAAATCTTTGTATTTGTCCCGAAAGAGCATGGCTTCAGTGGTGCAGCCAGGCGTATTGTCTTTGGGGTAGAAATACAAAACGACCGTTTGACCGTTGTGTGAGGTGTTGGAAACTTTAACGCCGCCTGTGGCATTAGCTTCGAATTCCGGGAGGGGTTTATTGACAACGATCGCCATATGCCTTCAATCTTGGGTGACAAACAATGTCATTGACAGTCAAGATCACTTGGGTAGTGACAGGCAAACCCAAAGTGCATGTTGACATTAACCTAGGATTTTACCTTGAAAATATAAGCCTTGATATAGCTGGGGCTACGGGGTTTCCATTAGTAAGGCGGCCAAGACGTGGCGACCTTCACCCGCCAGGATGTTGTAGGTACGGCAGGCCGCTGCTGTGTCCATGGTCTCAATGCCGATACGCCGGCTCGCCAGTTTCGCCAGCCAAGCGGGTTGGGGGAAGTGCAGGCGCAGGCCGCTTCCAAACAGAACCAGTTCGACATCCAGCTCGGCCAATTGGTCAAAATGTGCTTGGGTCAGATCGCTAAAACGGCCGCAGGCCCAGTCAAAACGTTCGCCCCGCGAGCCCATGACCAGACTGGTGGTCACTTTTTCGCCATTCAGGGCAATCCAGCCCGGGCCGTAGCCGGTAATGGATTGAACATCTAATTTGTCAGGCTGTAATTTCATGATTTGAGGCGGAACTGTGGTCAAATTATAGGTTTCGCCGAGTGCGACTCACCTTCGGAGTGATTTTGAGAACGATTCAAAAATCGGCCAAGTTGGCCAACGTCTGCTACGACATCCGCGGCCCCATCATGGAGCGGGCCAAGCAGATGGAGGAAGAAGGCCACACCATCATCAAGCTCAACATTGGCAATTTGGCCGTGTTTGGTTTTGATGCGCCTGAAGAAATCCGTCAGGACATGATACGCAACCTGCCCAATGCGGCGGCGTATTCGGACAGCAAGGGTATTTTTGTTGCCCGCAAAGCGGTCATGCAATACACCCAAGAGCAGGGCATCAAGGGCGTCTCACTTGACGATATTTACCTCGGTAACGGCGCCAGTGAATTGATCGTCATGGCCACCAATGGCCTTCTCAATGATGGCGACGAAATGCTGCTGCCCGCGCCTGACTATCCCCTGTGGACAGCGGCGGTCAGCCTCTCGGGCGGCACGCCAGTGCATTACATGTGCGACGAGTCCAATGGCTGGATGCCTGACCTGGAGGACATCCGGGCCAAGATCACGCCCAAAACCAAAGGCATTGTGGTTATCAACCCGAACAACCCCACGGGGGCTTTGTACTCGGACGCTTTGCTCCAAGGTATTGTTGAGATTGCCCGGGAGCATGGCCTGATCATCATGGCCGACGAGGTGTACGACAAGGTGTTGTACGACGGCGTCACGCACACCGCCATGGGCAGTTTGTCAGACGACGTGTTGACGCTGACCTTCAACTCGCTCAGCAAGAGCTACCGTTCGTGTGGTTATCGCGCGGGTTGGTTGGTCGTGTCGGGTGACAAGAAGCCCGCCAAGGACTACATCGAGGGGCTCAATATGCTGTCCTCAATGCGCTTGTGTGCCAATGTGCCGGGTCAGTGGGCTATTCAAACCGCATTGGGGGGGTATCAAACCATCAATGACTTGGTTTGTGAAGGCGGGCGTTTGCGCCGCCAGCGCGATGTGGCATATGAGCTGATCACCGCCATTCCCGGTGTGAGCTGTGTCAAGCCCAGCGCGGGTTTGTACATGTTCCCCAAGCTCGATCCGAAGGTCTATCCGATTGAAGATGACCAGGCCTTTGTACTTGACCTGCTCCAGGAAACGCGGGTGCTGTTGGTGCAAGGCACGGGCTTCAATTGGCCCCAGCCCGATCACTTCCGCATTGTTTTTCTGCCGCACGAAGATGACTTGCGTGAAGCCATAGGCCGTGTGGCCAAGTTCCTTGAGCACTACCGCAAGCGTCACGCTCACACTTGATGCGCGTTTGAATGAAATTTGAACAAGTTTGAAGATTTAGGACACCATGAAAGCAATTCAAGTCGGCCTACTGGGCATTGGCACCGTGGGCTCAGGCACCTTCAACGTGCTCCAGCGTAACCAAGAAGAAATCAAGCGCCGCGCCGGGCGTGGGATCGAGATCACCATGGTGGCCGATCTGGACACCGCCCGCGCACAGGCTGCTGTAGGCGCTGGCGTGCAAGTCGTGGCCGACGCGCGTGCCGTCATTGCCAACCCCCACATCGACATCGTCATCGAGCTGATCGGTGGCTACGGCATTGCCAAGCAACTCGTGCTCGAAGCTATTGAGGCGGGCAAGCACGTCGTCACCGCCAACAAGGCCTTGCTGGCCGTGCACGGCACCGAGATTTTTGCCGCTGCGCACCGCAAAGGCGTGATGGTGGCCTTTGAGGCCGCTGTGGCCGGGGGCATTCCCATCATCAAGGCCTTGCGCGAAGGCCTCACCGCCAATCGCATCCAGTGGCTGGCTGGCATCATCAACGGCACCACCAACTTCATCCTCTCCGAGATGCGCGACAAGGGGCTTGACTTCAACGTCGTCCTCAAAGAAGCGCAACGCCTGGGCTACGCCGAGGCCGACCCCACCTTTGACATCGAAGGCGTTGACGCCGCGCACAAGGTCACCCTCATGTCGGCGATTGCCTTTGGCATCCCGGTGCAGTTCGACAAAGCCTATGTCGAAGGCATTACCCAACTCGGCGCGCAAGACATCAAATACGCCGAGCAACTGGGCTACCGCATCAAGCTGCTGGGCATCGCTAAGCGCCGCACCGGCGACGCGACCACAGTCACACATAAAGGCACACCTGACGGCATTGAGCTTCGCGTGCACCCCAGCCTTGTCCCCGCCAAGCGCTTGATTGCCAATGTCGAAGGCGCGATGAACGCCGTCATGGTGCATGGCGACGCCGTCGGCACCACGCTCTACTACGGCAAAGGCGCGGGCAGCGAGCCCACCGCCAGCGCGGTGATTGCCGACCTGGTGGATATCACCCGCCTGCACACCGCAGACGCCGCGCAGCGCGTGCCGCACCTGGCTTTCCAGCCCGACGCCATGAGCGATTTGCGTGTGCTGCCCATGAGCGAAGTGGTGACCAGCTATTACCTGCGCCTGAGCGTGTCGGATCAGCCCGGGGTGCTGGCCAAAGTCACCGGCATTTTGGCCGACTTGGGCATCAGCATTGATGCGGTCTTGCAGCGCGAAGCCGACGAAGTGGGCGGCGAAGGTGCCACCTCCACTGACCTCATCATCCTGACCCACGACACGGTCGAAGGCACGATGAACCAGGCCCTCACCCAGATGCAGATGCTGCCAACCGTGCTCGCGCCCATTGTGCGTATTCGCAAGGAAGAGCTGGCATGATGAAATACCTTAGCACACGTTCCCCATCCAACGACAAGTCAGACCGCAAACGCTTCTGCGAAATCCTGCTCGAAGGCTTGGCCCCCGATGGCGGTCTTTACCTGCCCGAAAGCTACCCGAAAGTCGATGCAGCTACGCTCGCTCAGTGGCGTGGCTTGTCGTATGCTGATCTCGCCTTCGAGGTGCTGTCGCTCTATATCGACGATATTCCTGCGGCTGACTTGAAGGCGATTTGCCGCAAGACCTATACCGAAGAAGTGTTTGGCACACCTGAGATCGTGCCG
>CANCAO010000126.1 GCA_947374105.1 Comamonadaceae bacterium
AGGCCTGACTGAGAGCAGCGCCCGCCAGCGGTGCGCTCAGGAGCAAGAAAAACAGGCGACGAATCGTTGATGACATGGTGACCTTATCGATGCAGAGCGTCTATTGTTGTCCAACTTCAAACACAGGCATTGAGCCGCTCGAAATTTGCGCAAAAACAAGCCCCATCAATCTGAGAAAATTAGCCGCTTACAGGAAACTCTTCTCATGTCCCTCATCCCCTACGCCCTCGCCCGCCCTTTCTTGTTCAGCCTTGACCCCGAGGCCGCGCACGATCTCACGCTCACCATGCTGTCCAAGGCCCAGGGCACGCCGCTGACCTGGGCCTACTGCAATGGCCGGGTGGATGACCCCATTACACTCGCAGGTTTGAAGTTTCCCAACCGGGTTGGCTTGGCGGCGGGCTTGGACAAAAATGCCCGTTGTATCGATGGACTGGGGGCGATGGGTTTTGGCTTTGTCGAGGTCGGCACGGTCACGCCGCTGGCGCAATCGGGCAACCCCAAACCGCGCATGTTCCGCTTGCCACAGGCCAACGCACTTATCAACCGTCTGGGCTTTAACAATGAAGGGCTAGACGCTTTTGTGGCCAACGTGCAGCGCGCCACATTTCGCAAACAACCCCAGAGTCAACCCATGCTACTGGGCCTGAACATCGGCAAGAACGCCGCCACGCCCATCGAGCGCGCCACGGATGATTATTTGCTAGGACTTAACGGCGTTTATCCCCATGCCGATTACGTCACCATCAACATCTCCAGCCCCAACACCAAAAACCTGCGCGCCCTGCAAAGCGATGAGGCGCTGGACAGCCTGCTGAGTGCCATCGCACAGCGGCGCGAGGTCTTGAGCCAGCAAGCGGGCAGACGCGTACCGATCTTCGTCAAGATCGCTCCTGACCTGGATGAAGCGCAAATCGAGGTGATTGCCGCCACCCTGACGCGCCACGGCATGGACGGCGTGGTCGCCACCAACACCACCCTGAGCCGCGAAGCTGTGCAAGGCTTACCTCACGCCGATGAGATGGGCGGTCTCTCAGGCGCGCCTGTACTAGAAGCCAGCAACCGCGTCATCCGCCAATTGCGTGCGGCCCTAGGCAAGGCCTACCCCATCGTCGGCGTAGGCGGTATATTGAGCGCGCAAGATGCAGTGAGCAAAATCGAAGCTGGGGCTGATTTGGTGCAGATTTACACCGGCCTGATTTATCAGGGGCCGGAGCTGGTGCGGCAGGCGGCGCAGGCCCTGAAAAACATGAAGCTATAGAATTGATCCGGAATCATTTCAAATCCCTTCCGACTTCATCACACAGCTTCAAACATCGATTGCAGTTTCGGTCTCTAAAGACGCTTCAAAAATGGCGTTTTAACGGCTTTTTGAGGAGGGTTTAACCCTCGCCTTGCCTGCACCATTATCACGCGGCGGCAAGCCGGTGTGTTGGGTGAGGATCCGGCCTTTCACCGGTGCGCTGGCCTTAACAGCCACGGGTGTGGAGTTCTTGCGGCGCGCGCTGGTGTAGCCACCGTCGCTCAGTGGCTGCCAAGTGGGGATCAGGTGCTGCTTACCATTACCGATCAAGTCGGACCGACCCATGGTTTTGAGCGCTTCACGCAGCAACGGCCAGTTGTTGGCGTCGTGGTAACGCAAAAATGCCTTGTGCAGGCGGCGGCGTTTGTCACCGCGCACAATGTCCACGGTCTCGCTGTCGCGGGTGATCTTGCGCAGCGGGTTTTTGTTACTGTGGTACATGGCCGTGGCAGTGGCCATGGGGCTGGGGTAGAAGGTTTGCACTTGGTCAGCTCTGAACCCATTTTTCTTGAGCCAGACCGCCAGATTCATCATGTCTTCATCGCTGGTGCCGGGGTGGGCGGCAATGAAATAGGGAATCAGGTACTGCTTTTTGCCTGCCTCAGCGCTGAATTTCTCGAACAATGATTTGAACTTGTCGTAGCTGCCGATGCCGGGTTTCATCATCTTGGTGAGTGGGCCGCTTTCGGTGTGCTCTGGCGCGATCTTCAGGTAGCCGCCGACGTGGTGTTGCACCAGCTCTTTCACATACTCAGGCGACTGCACGGCCAAGTCGTATCGCAGGCCCGAGCCGATCAAAATCTTTTTGATGCCCTTGAGCGCGCGACCGCGCCGGTACATTTTGATGAGCGGGTCGTGATTGGTGGTGAGATTGGAGCAGAGGCCGGGGTACACGCAGCTGGGTTTGCGGCAGGCCGCCTCAATCTCGGGGCTCTTGCAGCCCAGTCGGTACATATTGGCTGTGGGACCGCCCAGGTCGGAAATGGTGCCCGTAAAGCCTTTGACCTTGTCGCGGATGTCTTCAATCTCTTGAATCACCGAGTCTTCGGAGCGGCTCTGGATGATGCGGCCCTCGTGTTCGGTGATCGAGCAGAAGGTGCAGCCGCCAAAGCAACCTCGCATGATGTTGACGCTGAAACGGATCATTTCCCAGGCCGGGATTTTGGTTGCGCCGTCATGGCTACCGTTCTCGTCGGCGTAAATGGGGTGCGGGCTGCGCGCATAGGGGAGTCCGAATACCAAATCCATCTCGGCAGTCGTCAGGGGAATGGGCGGCGGGTTGATCCACACGTCACGCGCGGTGACGCCCTCCCCGTGCGTTTGAACCAGCGCACGAGCGTTGCCAGGGTTGGTCTCCAGGTGCAACACGCGGTTGGCGTGGGCGTAGAGCACCGGATCGGCCTTGACCTGCTCGAAACTGGGCAGGCGAATGACGGAGCGATCACGCGGGGCGACTTTGATGTTGCCTTTTCCGTAGAGGGCGGGGTTGGGGTGAATGGTAAGGGGAATATCCGTTCGGGCTGAGCTCGTCGAAGCTCCTGCGAGCCCTTCGACAGGCTCAGGGCGAACGGCTGATGATGAAGCATCCTCTTTGGAACAAGTCTGGCCCTGGGCCTCGGCCTGTTCCGCCGTGGTTTGGTAGGGGTTGATGTGGGTTTCAACCCGGCCCGGCTCGTCCACGGTGGTGGAGTCAATCTCGAACCAGCCTTGGGCAGTCTCATCATCCGAGCGGCGCACAAAGGCGGTTCCGCGCACATCGGTGATGTGTTGTACCGGCTCCTTGGCGGCCAAGCGATGGGCGATCTCGACAATCGCGCGTTCGGCATTGCCGTACAGCAGCAGGTCGCACTTGGCATCCACCACCACAGAGCGGCGTACTTTGTCAGACCAATAGTCGTAATGCGCAATGCGGCGCAGGCTGCCTTCAATGCCGCCCAGCACGATGGGCACATCGTTATAGGCCTCGCGGCAGCGCTGGCTATAGACGATGGCGGCGCGATCCGGGCGCTTACCGCCCACGTCGCCGGGAGTGTAGGCGTCGTCGCTGCGGATTTTGCGGTCTGCTGTGTAGCGGTTGATCATCGAATCCATGTTGCCGGAGGTCACGCCCCAGAACAGGTTCGGTTTGCCAAGCGCCTTGAAGGCGTCCGCGCTTTGCCAGTCAGGCTGGGCAATGATGCCGACCCGAAAGCCCTGCGACTCCAGCATGCGCCCGATCACGGCCATGCCAAAGCTGGGGTGATCGACATAGGCGTCGCCGGTGACGATGATGATGTCGCAACTGTCCCAGCCGAGTTTGTCCATCTCGGCGCGGCTCATGGGCAGAATGCCAGCCGTGCCAAAGCGCTTGGCCCAGTAAGGGCGGTAGCTTGACAGCGGCTTGGCGGCGCGCGCAAAGAAGGAGACGTCTATAGGGGCGTTCATGGGGCTTGGGGGTTAACCCGGTAGTGTAAGGTTTTGTACTCATCCTCACAGATTCAAAGGACAACTCACCCGATACAGCCCTGGTTTTATTCACATAAAGCCTTGGTTTCACCCGCTTCCCACCCGCTACTTTCGGGCTTAGACCTAAGCACAAACCATCAAAAATCGGACGTCAATCCCAACAGGAAGAAGGACGCCTCATGCCGTCATTTGAAACCCTCGCCAATTTCTGGTCAGGCCCGGTGCTGGCCACCAACGTGCTGGTACTCCTAAACCTAGCAGGCTCCCTGTTGCTGGGTCTGCTGGTGGGATACGAACGCTCCTACCATGGTCGGGCTGCGGGTATGCGCACCTACGGGCTGGTGTGCATGGCCGCGACCGCGCTGACCGTCATTAGTGGCTATTCCTCAGCCTGGTTCGGCGGTACCGACGTAGTTGCAAGCGGTACTGACGCCACACGGGTGATCCAGGGCATCGTCTCTGGCATTGGTTTTTTGTGCGCGGGCGTCATCATGCGTGAAGGCTTCAACATCAGCGGCTTGACCACGGCGGCTTCGCTGTGGGCAGCAGCTGTCATTGGCATTGTGGTGGGCGTCGGATTTTATGTCGCAGCCATTGCACTGGCCTTGTTAACCGCGATTTGCATGGCCTGGATTTCGAAGCTTGAAGCGTGGTTACCCTCCCGTCAAGCTGTGGCCATTTACTTGAAATTCAAAGAAGGTTTAAACCCTGATGAACTGGCATTGAGGCGCGTGGCACAGCAACGGGGTTATGACGTTGCTAGTGGCACGATCTCCATCTCTTGCAAGGACGCCTGTACAGAGTGGAATTTCGTCGCCGTGGCGCACAGCCGTCAAAAAATGGGGCCTATTTCTGACTTAGCTCTGGAGATGGCTCGCCTGGAAGGCGTCACAGCCTACCGGCTGGGGTATGCTCGAAATTAATGCCCAATACTACCCCTCAAAACAAACCTTTTTCGCTAGCATGTGAGCGAAATCGAGAACCGATTCTGGCAGTGCTACAGCGCTACTTCTATGACCGCCATAAGGTGTTGGAAATTGGCAGCGGTACTGGTCAACATGCCGTGCATTTTGCGCAAGCTCTACCCCATCTGCGCTGGCAATGCGCTGACGTGGCCGACAACCTGCCAGGCATCCGGCTTTGGCTGGATGAAGCGACGCTGGACAATACACCTGCGCCACTGACGCTGGACGTCAACATGGACATGGCTCAAGCCGTGGGTGGCACCCAATTCGATGCAATTTACAGCGCCAACACCTTGCACATCATGGGCTGGCCCGAAGTGCAACGCCTGTTTGCCCAGTTGCCGGTGCTCATGGAAAAACAAGCCCTGCTCGTGATCTACGGCCCGTTTAACTACGATGGACAGTTCACCAGCGAAAGTAATGCCCGTTTTGATGCCTCGTTGCGCAGCGACCACCCCAAGCGGGGGCTGCGCGACTTTGATGCGGTCAATGCGCTGGCCTCGGACGCCGGTTTGACACTATTGGAAGATGTGACCATGCCTGCCAACAACCGGTGCCTCATTTTTAAGAAGCAACCATAGCCAAGTTGATTGACCCATAGAGCGCACGGTAAAGCGTAAGAAAATCAACGCTGGCTTGAAGCAATGATACTGGTGCAGCATCGTATTTGCAGGTTTTATTCCACACTTAAACGGCTCGGACAAATGGCGATAATCCTCAAATGGAAATAAACAGTGAGGCCACACGCCGACACCCCCAGTCCCTAAGCGACTTGTTCATCACCTTCACCGTGATGGCCTTGCAAGGCTTTGGCGGCGTTCTTACCGTGGCGCAGCGCGAGCTGGTTGAGAAAAAACGATGGATGACGAATGCCGAATTCGTTGAAGAATGGGCTGTGGCGCAGATCATGCCTGGCCCTAACATCATCAACCTGTGCATCATGCTGGGCGGACGCTATTTTGGCTTGAGGGGCGTGCTGGCCTCTATCGCTGGCATGCTATTCGCCCCTCTGCTGC
>CANCAO010000127.1 GCA_947374105.1 Comamonadaceae bacterium
CCTTGCATCGTGCTCGCGCATTCACAGGGCGGGCCTTTTGCCTATCAAGTGGCGCAAGCGCGTCCTGACAAGGTCAAAGCCTTGGTGTTGGTGGAGCCCGCAGGCATCGGGGACGCCGCCAACGCAGCCGCACTCAAAAACACGCCCAACGTCAGCATCTATGGTGACTTTATTGACAATGATTCACGCTGGCCGACTATCAGGGCCAACAACGTCAAGTTTCAGGCGTCCATCCGTGCTGCGGGGGGCTCGCCAGAGTTGATTGATCTGCCCGCGATCGGCATCAAAGGCAACAGTCACATGATGATGATGGACAAAAATAGCCAAGACATCGCGGCCGTGATTCAAAAGTGGTTAGAGAGCAAAGGCTTGACGAAGTGATGGGTCACGACGACGCCATCTTCACCTAGTCAGGCGCTCATGCACCCACTGCGCCACCGCCAGCAGGTGGTGGTCTTGTCCGAAGCGCCCGACCAATTGCAAGCCCACCGGCAAGCCTTTTTGACCGGTGGTGAAGGGCAGGTGCACGCTGGGCAGGCCGAGGATGGACCAGCTGCGGCAAAACAGCGGGTCACCGGTGGCCGTGCCTTCAGGCGCAATGCCGGTGGTACTGGGGGTGAGCAGCACGTCATGGTTTTCAAACAGGGCGTCGATGCTCTGGCGCCAGTCGGCCACCTGGCTCAGTTGCTCGGCGTGGCGTGCTCCGGTCATCGCCATGCCGTCCTCCAGCAAGTTGTTCAAGGGCGCGCTTAAACGATCACGGTGGTGAATGCGCTCATGGCTCAGGGCGCGGGCCACCTCGAAGGTCATCACGTTTTTTTGGAGCTGGATCAGGTCGGCGAAGTTGTCTGGCGTGACCACGTCTTCGCAGTCCTTCGCTTGCGCGGACAGGATGCGGGCGGCTTGCTCCCAAGCATGCTGAACATCCGCATCGGCTTGGGGCCATGACGGCGTCTGAAAGAGGCCAATGCGCGGCAGGGCGGCCTCGCTCCAGCCACTCAGGCGCTTGTCGCCGGTGAGTACCGCGCCCAACAGACCCACATCGCGCACGCTACGTCCAAAACCGCCGACGATGTCCATGGTTTGCGACAGGCTTTTGACACCGCCGCTTGCCACACGCCCGAGACTGGGCTTGAATCCCACCACACCACAATAGGCCGCCGGGCGGATGATGGAGCCCGCTGTTTGTGTGCCGAGTGCTAATGGCAGCATGTGGTCGGCCACTGCCGCCGCCGAGCCACTGGATGAACCGCCCGGTGTGTGGGCGGTGTTGTGGGGGTTGCGCGTGGGGCCGGGTGTGAAGTAGGCGAACTCGGTGCTCACCGTTTTGCCCAGTACCACCGCCCCGGCTTCACGGCACAGGGCCACGGGCGACGCGTCGGTGCGTGGACGATAGCCGGCATAAACGGAGGAGCCGTAAGTGGTGTCGAATTCAGACGTATCGAACAAATCTTTGACGCCAAGCGGTAGGCCGTGCAGCAAACCGCGCACCGGGCCTGCGTCCAGCGCGCGGGCGGTTGCCAGCGCGGCGTCGGGATCGAGGTGCGCGAAAGCGTGGATTTCGCTCTCGCGCTCGGTGATGCGCTCTAGGCAGGCGCGCACCAGGTCTTCGGATTTAAGTTCGCGCCGGGTTAGCAGGATGACTGCTTGCCACGCGTCGAGTGTCAAGAGTTGTTCAGTGTTCATGGGGATAATTTTGTAAGGCAAAATTTGCAGTGGAGATGGACAATTTTCAATATCGTACGGAAATCAATCCTGGGTTCTGTCGACATTAGCATCTGCCCAATGCATGCCATACTTCGAATCAGGTGGTTGATTTCCACTTATAAACCGTCCCCAAACTTGGTGCTACGAAATTTGACATGTGGAAAAAACTAGGTCCCCCAATTCTCATTGATCCCTCGCAAGTGGTGATTGGCTTGTATATCTGGCTGGACGTCACATGGGATAAACATCCTTTTTTTTCTAGTCGCGTGATGGTGAAGTCCGACAAGGACGTGATCATCATAAGATCGTTGGATGTCGCTGGTAAGTTGTACTACTACCCTGAGCAGAGTACGGCTCAGCCCCATGCAATGGTATCAACCGTCAAGGATGAAGATGCTACAGCGGCTGCACAAAAAACGGCGCTTATGGCGGAAATATTGGCGTTAGAGAAGTCAAAAAAATCAAAGCAAGCTGCATTGCGCGAAGCTGCAGCCCGTGCAGATCAAGCGTGGTCGAACGCCGCCCGGGCTACAAAACAGGCATTGAATGACTTGCAGAGATCACCCAAAATGGCGGGCAAACAATTGGTGACTCTGGCAGCCGAAACGGCGGCCATTGTTGCCAAAGGCAGCGAGGTGTTACTGCACTTATTGGGCGACAAAAATGAGCAAGGGCCGCAGTTCCACGCACTGAATACGATGACCTTGAGCATGCTGGTGGGAAAGAAGGCGGGTTTATCGGAACGCGCCTTGTCTGATTTGGCACTTGCGGCGCTGGCTCATGACGCAGGTGAATCACAAATTCCTCAGCAAATTCTCGCAAATTCTCAGCGCAAGAAACACGAGGAAGATTTCTATCGGCAACACGTCGGTTTCAGTTTGCAATTCGCGTCGGAATCGGGTGAGTTCAGCCAAGATGCTTTGACCACGATTGCCGATCACAACGAAGCGATGGACGGATCAGGCTGGCCCAAGAAAAAGAAAGGCGCAGCACTCAGTGTTTCCGCGCGTATTTTGGCGATGGTTGATAGATACGACAATTTGTGCTCCCCCGCCACGACCAAGGGCGTACCGCTGATGCCTGCCGAGGCCTTGGCCACCATGTTTAAGAACGAGTCTGCACGGTTGGACATGTCGTTATTGAGCCTGATGATTAAGCTTTTGGGCGTGTACCCTCCAGGAACTATCGTTCAGTTGAGTGATGGTGCCCTGGCACTCGTGATAGCCCCAGGCGCTAACAGCTTAAAACCGACGGTTCTCGTGTACACCCCAGAGCTGGCTAAAGATGACGCGCCCACGCTTGAGCTTGCCAATGAGGCTGACTTGAAGATCACTGAAGCCATTCGCCCTTCCTCACTGCCGGCAGACGTGTTTCAATGGCTCAGCCCACAGCAGCGTTTGTCGTATTTTTTCTCGGTGGATGGTCAATAAGCTCGAACTCAACATAATTCTCTCATCATGACCATTACCCCCAAAACCCATCTCAAAATCGACATCGTTTCCGACGTCTCCTGCCCTTGGTGCGTTATAGGCTTGACGGCGCTGGAAAACGCTTTGGCTCAGGCTGGCGATGTCGTCACCGCTGATCTTCATTTTCAGCCTTTCGAGATCAACCCCGATATGCCGCCCGGCGGGCAAGACATGGCTGAAAACTTGACACGCAAATACGGTTCCACGCCCGAGCAGCAGGCGCAAAGCCGCGAGGCCATTCGCCAGCGCGGGGCGGCCTTGGGCTTTGAGTTTCGGCCTGAGGGACGGGGCCGAATTTACAACACCTTTGACGCGCATCGGCTGTTGTACTGGGCCGGCCTGGAAGACGCCCATCAGCCCTCAGCAGGCAAGCAACACGCCCTCAAGAAAGCGATTTTGAGCGCTTATTTCACCCACGCCCAAAGCCCTGCGGATCATGATGTACTGGTACAGCTCGCAGGCCAAGCTGGACTGGAGGAGGCACGCGCTCGCGCCGTCCTCGCCAGCGATGAATTTGGTCTGGAGGTGCGCGAACGCGAGCAGTTCTACCAACGTGCGGGCATCAGCGGCGTGCCTGCTGTCATCATCAATGACAGGCATCTGATCTCAGGCGGGCAGCCGGTGGAAGTTTTTGAGCAGGCACTGCGAGAAATTGCAGGCCAGATGGCGAAGGAGACTTGACCATGAGCAGTCCGATGAAACTCCCCGTGCTGTCCTTGTCCCACGGTTCACCCATGTTTGCGCTAGAGACCGGCCAGACCGGCCCTATCCTGCAAAACTTTGGCCAACAACTGCAAGGCGGCGCGCGGTTCCCATCCCTGAGCGGCGTGGTCATCATGTCCCCGCACTGGATGACGCATGGCCCGGCGGTGATGACCAACCCGGCTCCACCCACTTGGCATGACTTTGGCGGCTTTCCCCCTGCGCTGTACCAGTTGCAATACCCTGCACCGGGTGCGCCCGCGCTGGCTCAGGAGGTGTTGCATGCCTTGCAGGCCGCAGGCGTTCCCGCACAGGCTGATGCCAAGCGTCCGCTGGACCACGGGGCCTGGGTGCCGCTGATGCATTTATTTCCCCGTGCGGACGTGCCGGTGGTGCAAGTGGCCTTGCCGGTGGAAGCCGGGCCGCGTGAGGTCTATGCCTTGGGTCACGCCTTGCGCCATTTGCGCGAGCAGGGTGTGTTCATTGTGGGCTCGGGCGGCATGACGCACAACCTAGGTGAATTCTTTGGGGGCCGTCCTGAGCTGGGTGATCCTGCCGATCCCTATGTGATCGCCTTTAGCCGCTGGGTCGAAGACGCCGTGCAAGCGAATGACCGCGAGCGCCTCTTCAACTACCGCACGCTGGCCCCGCACGCCGTGCGGGCGCACCCAAGTGAAGAGCACTTTTTGCCGATCTTCTTTGCTCTGGGTGCTGCTGGATGGGGTGACGGCGGTACAACACCATCACGGGTTAATTACATGAGCCGGGAAGTTATGTACCGCTACCTTGCCATGGACGCGTTTGTATTGCAGTGACAGTGCGTCTATAGTCAGAAATACAGTCATTCCTGCGCAGACAAGAATCCAGCAGACCGCACCCAAGGAGTCAATTCAAATGTCCAAAACCCTCTCTAAATTCGTCTGGTACGAATTGATGACCAGCGACACCCAGGCCGCCGAGACTTTTTACAAACAAGTGATTGGCTGGGACGCTAAAGACGCAGGCATGCCCACTGGCCCGTACACGATTGTGTCGATGGGTGCTGCAATGGTCGGCGGCATCATGGCCATTCCTGCGCAAGCCGCTGCCATGGGTGCCCGCCCGGGCTGGCTGGGCTACATCTCGGTGGAAGACGTGGATGCGCACACCGAGAAAGTCAAAGCCGCAGGGGGGCGGCAGTTTGTCGCGCCGACTGACATCCCTGGCGTGGGCCGCTTTTCTTGCATGTGCGACCCGCAAGGTGCTGTCTTCATGCTGTTCAAGGGCAACGGTGAACCCGACCAAGCTCCCCCGGCCCCCGGCACGCCCGGCCACATGGGTTGGCGTGAGTTGCACGCGGGCGAAGGCGTCAGCGCGTGGGACTTTTATGCCAGCCAGTTTGGCTGGACCAAGACCGAAGCCATGGACATGGGGCCGATGGGGGTGTATCAGATGTTTGCCACCGGCGATGCACCGGTGGGCGGCATGATGACCAAGATGCCTGAGACGCCCATGCCTCATTGGCTTTACTACATCAATGTGGACGCGATTGACGCTGCTATCGCCCGGGTAAGTGAGGCCGGTGGCAAGGTTATCAACGGCCCGATGGAAGTGCCCGGTGGCATGTGGATCGTCCAGTGTTTGGACCCGCAAGGGGCCATGTTTGCGCTGCTGGCATCCAAGCGCTGATTAAGTTCACTGACTCTGACTCTGGCTCTGGCTCTGGCTCTGAGTTTGCGCCTGATTTACAGACGCGTTCTGTTCCTGCATCGGGGGTAGACGGTTGGCCAGAGTATCGCGCTGCTCGTGCGGCACGGGTTCCACGGTCACGGCCACTGTCAGGAT
>CANCAO010000128.1 GCA_947374105.1 Comamonadaceae bacterium
CACCCGGTGTTGGGCCTAGCGCAGCACGCAAACTTCTCGCGGCCTTTGGGCTGCCTGAAGCCATCTTCAACCAACCGCGTTCCGTCCTGATGCAAGTCGTCAGCGCGGCTCAGGCGAACGCCCTGCGCAGCGAATCGCCCGAGCTGGCGGCTCATGTCGAGATCACCTGGCAATGGCTGCAAGAGCAGCCCACACAACGACAAGTGATGGCCCTGGGTGATGCGGCCTACCCCCCAGCCCTGCTCACGATTGAAGACCCACCACTACTGTTGTATGCCATGGGTCGCCTAGACCAACAGCCAGACCCCAACCGAAGCATCGCTATTGTGGGCAGTCGCAACCCGACGCCCCAAGGGTCGCTCAATGCACGGCAATTTGCCAAGTCGCTGCGCCAAGCGGGCCTCACCATTGTCTCGGGCCTGGCACTCGGTGTGGATGGAGCGGCGCACGAAGGCGCGCTGGAGGCCACAGGCGCTGACACCTTGCCATTGACCACCATTGCGGTTGTGGGCACCGGGCTGGACCGTGTGTACCCTAAAAGCCATCACGCCTTGGCGCATCGCATCACCTTGAATGGTTTGATTCTTAGCGAATATCCTTTGGGAACACCCCCTTTGTCAGCCAATTTTCCAAGGCGTAACCGGCTGATTTCAGGCCTGTCTTGCGCAACCTTGGTCGTTGAGGCGGCGCTCAAGTCAGGCTCCCTCATCACGGCACGTTTGGCCGCCGAACAGGGCAAGGAGGTGTTTGCGATTCCTGGCTCTATTCACGCCACACAGTCTCACGGATGTCATGCCTTGATCCGTCAAGGCGCGAAACTGGTGGAGACGGCTCAGGACGTGCTGGAAGACATGCCCAAGCACACGTCTTGGGCTTGCGCAACAGCACCCTCACAGGACACTGTCGCAGATGACACCAACCCCGAAGATGCCTTGCTCACCGCCTTGGGCTTTGAACCCGTCAGCCTGGATGCCCTACAGGCGCGCACTGGCATGGATACGGCGCATCTTCAAGCAAATCTGATGACACTGGAGCTGGATGACGTCGTCACCAGACTACCCGGCGGGTTGTTTCAGCGTCTGGTTAAAACTTGAATTTTATTAGCCTGTTAACCACCTCAATTCACAAGCACTGCACGCCAATTTCTGCGCTATATTGGGACTATGTTTGAAGTGCTTGTGTACGTTTATGAGAATTATTGGCACGGTGACGCATGTCCCGAATTGGCTCACCTAGAGCGAAAACTCAATGCGGTCGGATTTGAGTCCGACGAGATCCGCGATGCCCTGAACTGGTTGGGTGACCTGAATCTAGCTACCCAAAGAGAATCTTGGCGGGCGGAGCAGATAGTCAGCACGAGCACTGATGCTCGAGTCACACTGCAGTCCTCGAACAGCATGCGCGTGTACTCGGTCGCCGAACAGACACATCTTGGTGCAAGCTGTCTTGGCTTCATCACTTTTTTAGAATCCTCGAATGTGTTGCCAGCCACCATGCGTGAAATCGTTATCGACCGAGCCATGGTGATTCCGGACGGTGAAGTCTCCCTGGATGAATTGAAAATCATCATCTTGATGGTGCACTGGAGCTTGGGCGAGGAACCTGACGCTCTTATTCTTGATGAGTTGTGTGACGCCAAAGCCGAGCGCGTCGCCCACTAGCTCGCCCCTCAACTAGTCAAAGGGTCAACCCAGCAAACGATTTGGGTTCGCTTCGAGTTGACTCAACGCATCGCGTGTGGCCCGTACCGTCAAGGGCTCTAACTCCAAGGGCTCCAGCAAGCCCAGCTGCAAATAGGCCGCCAAACGTTTGGATTGGAACATGACGCAATGTGCATCAGCACGGCCAAACAAGTACAAATGCTTATGGTCACTGCACCATATAAATTGCACCTGACTTCGTAGTCCATTGTGATTTAACGTGAACCAAGCACCAGTCTGTAAAGACTGTGTCCATTGAATCATCTCTGGCGAGGCTTTGGCCCCACCGTTAACGACGACCTCAATGCTTGAGGCGTCCATGCCCAACAATTTCTCAATGGTTTGTGCACTCAGTTGTATGTCTTCGTCGCTCGAATCGCTGACAAAATTTTCCAACTGCGCCAACTGCGCGGCCAGGGCATCCAACCGTGCTTTCGGGATTGCCTGATCCTTGGATAAAAAAGCATCTGCCAAGGTGTTGCCCACCATTTTGATATGGTCTTCTTGTTCTGCCGGTGGCAAACCCAATAGCGACATCCCAGCCCGCAAACTCCTAAGTAGCGGAGGTAGCTGTTGCATGGCACGGGCTCGATCTACACGCTTGTCCTTTGCACTGGCCAGTCGCACCAAATCTACTGCCGCTTTTTTAAATGCCACAGTCTGCACATGCTGCGGACCTTGCCGTACGGCAGCCACGGCCAGCGCCTCGGCCCAGACCTTGAATAAAAACCGGCGAATTTCATCGCCCACCTGCATGTCTTGTAACAGTTTGCGAATTTCGATGGTGTACTGGATGGTCAGCGTTTCTTTATGCTCCACTTGCTGTGCTACCGATTTAAGCCGCTCTGAAGCACCTTGACCTACCAGGAATTGCGTCAAAAATATCTGAAACTCATCCAGCATGAGTTTAAAAACCTGCTTGCCTGTTTCTGGGTACTGTTCGATCACTTGCACCACGCGCTTGATTTCGGTCTCAAGGGCTTGACCACTGACATCTGCGGCGTCAAAACCCAAGGCACACGAACCCATTCGGTCAATCAATTGACGTGCCGGGTGATCCAAAGAACCTACCAAACTCGGGTCGTTCAGCGCCAGTCTCAGAACCGGCATTTGAAGACGCGCAAACCAAACACGAATTGCAGGGGATATCCGGGACTCCGACAGAATGGACAAAAACATCAGGGCCACGATTTCAATCGTCGCCTTCTCATTAGAGGTTTCGGCTTTCTTCTTAATCTCTATCGTTTTTTCACGCAACTGCTTGGCAACTCGGGCAACTCCCTCATTGTTGTATTTGCCATCTGTCGCCTCTTGATTGGCATATGCCAGCATGAACTGGGATTCTTTCCCCACGAAATCCATCAGAGCAGAAGACCCGGCCTGCGTGTGCCTCACCCGCGTTTTGACTTGCGAAACACTATGGCTATTCAACAGGCGGTTGAGCTGCTGAAGCAAAGTTAAGTCCTGATGGGGAGCGCCAACACTCGTAGACACTGGGCCGGACGCATACGCCTGATGACCGGCTTGATAAGTCGAAACAGCGGAGCCGGTGGCGCTCGCAGCAGTTTTGGCTGGCGTGGAGGAAGTGCTTGGTGTGTATTTGAAGCGGTCATTGGCCTCTATGGTCGGCATCACACCCTGCTTGATCAGTTGCTCATTGCACCGCGTATAAGCCAGCGTCAAGTACTCCGTCAATTGTCGACTGAGCAACTCGTTGAGCAGTGGCCAGATTTGGAGAGGCATCCCGCAATTGCCCCATTGCTCAACCATCAGTCCAATCGGTACTTCCGGGTTCAGAAGGTCTTGCTCATCCAACTTCTTCCCCAAAAGGAATTGCATTCGCAATCCCAAATCATCAAGGGGCGCACCAATTTTTTCCCTTACCTCACGCGCTAAGCGGGAAGCAAGAATATTGTTCTCTACCTTTTCCGTACCCACCAACTCCAGCTCACTCATCGTGAGCTGTGCCTTGGATTTGCTTTGCTCTATTGGCCTAAGTGCGGACTGCCACGCCTTTTGGGTTCTCTCTAGCCACACCGGCCGAGCCCGTTGATAAATCATCCAAAATTCGCGCTTGTTTTGTCGCTCACGCAAGGTTCCGACCTCGTTCATCATCGAATTCAGGCGTGTATTCACCAGACCACTCAAGTCAACCATGGCACGACTCAGCTCAATGGCAAAGTCTGCACGCACCTGCTCAACCAGTTGAGCTCGTTGAGATGCAGTGAACTGAGGATCCATGTCGACCTGTGGCACTCGCTCAGGCTACGGCGCCTGCGTTGGGGTCGTTCGGATCTTCGTCTTTGCGACCCGTGGTTTTGACCAAGTCCTCACGCCGAATGCCCAACCACATGGCAATGGCCGCCGCCACAAACACCGACGAATAAATGCCGAACAAAATGCCGATGGTCAAGGCCAGGGCAAAGTAATGCAGCGTCGGGCCGCCAAACAGCAACATGGACAAAACCATTAACTGCGTACAGCCGTGGGTAATGATGGTTCGGCTAATAGTTGAGGTAATGGCGTTGTTGATGATTTCCACCGTGTCCATCTTGCGAAAGCGGCGAAAGTTCTCACGAATTCGGTCAAAAATCACCACTGATTCATTGACCGAATAACCCAGCACAGCCAGCACCGCTGCCAGCACCGGCAGCGAAAACTCCCACTGAAAATAGGCAAAAAATCCCAGGATGATAATCACGTCATGCAGATTGGCAACGATGGCTGATACCGCGTATTTCCACTCGAAACGCATAGCCAAGTAAATCATGATGCCGACGATCACAAAGGCCAGCGCCTTGAGCCCGTCGGTCGCCAGCTCATCGCCCACCTGGGGGCCGACAAACTCAGTGCGACGCATGGTGGCCGAGGCATCCGCCACTTTGAGCGCGGCCATGACCTTGTCGCTTTGCTGGGCCGAGCTCACGCCTTTGGTGGCTGGCATGCGGATCAGCACATCGCGCACGGTGCCAAAATTTTGCACCTGCACGTCGTTAAAGCCCAGACCTGCCACGGTGCCGCGCACCGCATTCAGATCAGCAGGCTGCGAGTAGCTCACCTCCATCAGCGTGCCGCCGGTGAACTCCACCGACAGGTGCAAGCCGCGTGTGAACAGGAAGAACACCGCAGCCAAGAAGGTTAACAACGAGATGAGGTTGAAAATAATGGCATGCCGCATGAACGGAATGTCGCGCCGGATTTTGAAAAATTCCATGCTGTTCAGCCTAACTCGGATTTATAAGATGCATCCGCTGCCGGACGCCAAACTGTGCCAATCGACACGGTTTTCAATTTTTTCTGCCGCCCGTACCAGACGTTGACCAGCCCGCGCGAGAAGAACACGCCCGAGAACATGCTGGTTAGAATGCCCAAACAATGCACCACGGCAAAGCCGCGCACTGGGCCGGAGCCAAAGGCCAGCAGCGCCAAACCCGCGATCAGTGTGGTGACGTTGGAGTCCAAAATCGTGGCCCAGGCGCGGTCGTAGCCCGCATGGATAGCGGCTTGCGGCGAGGCCCCGTTGCGCAGCTCTTCACGCACGCGTTCGTTGATCAGCACGTTGGCATCAATCGCCATGCCCAGCACAAGCGCCATGGCAGCCATGCCCGGCAGCGTGAGCGTGGCTTGCAGCATGGATAGCACCGCCACTAGCAGCAGCAGATTCACGCCCAGCGCCACGCTGGAGAACACGCCAAACAACAGGTAGTACGTGCACATGAACACCGCCACCCCCGCAAAGCCCCAGCTCACGCTGGCAAAGCCTTTGGCAATGTTCTCAGCACCCAAGCTTGGGCCAATGGTGCGCTCTTCAATGATTTCCATCGGTGCGGCCAGCGAACCCGCGCGCAGCAACAAGGCCGTGTCGTTCGCCTCCATCGTGCTCATGCGGCCTGAAATCTGCACCCGTCCGCCCGCAATTTCAGAGCGAATTACCGGCGCAGTGACCACTTCGCCCTTGCCTTTTTCAAACAAGATGATCGCCATGCGCTTGCCAATGCTCTC
>CANCAO010000129.1 GCA_947374105.1 Comamonadaceae bacterium
TCACGGTGAACAACGCACCCACCACGCTGCCCTACCACGCACTGGTGCTCGCCACCGGGGCTCAGGCTATTCGCGTGCCACTGCAAGGTGACGCGGTTGACCAAGTGCTATCGGTCAATTCATTACAAGACTATTCGGTCTTTCACGCCGGTTTGACGGGCACAAGCAGCTCTCAAAACAATAGCAAACCCAAACACCCCAGCATCCTCATCATGGGCGCGGGCTTGATAGGTTGCGAGTTTGCCAACGATCTGGCGGGTGCAGGCTACCGCGTGCGCCTAGTGGACCCCGCTACCCGCCCGCTGGCGACCCTGCTGCCCGAAGACGCCAGTGCCCAACTGCACGCGGCTCTACAAGGCCTGGGCGTGACGTTGGACTTGGGCCAAACCGTGGTGGCCATACATCAGGCTGAGTCATCATCAGACACGGCTCTGCGAGCCACCCTGTCAGGGGGAGAGTCGGTCGATGCCGACATCGTGTTGTCCGCCATCGGCCTGCGCGCCGACACCGCACTGGCCCAGGCGGCGGGCATCGCCTGCGAGCGCGGCATCCAAGTGGACGCTCAACTGCAAACCAGCGCACCCGGTGTGTACGCGCTGGGCGACAGTGCGCAGTACCAAGCGGCAGGCAACCGCACCCTGCCCTACGTCATGCCCATCATGGCTGCCGCCCGGGCACTCGCCTCCACGCTGACGGGGCAGTCCACCAAGGTCAAATTCCCCCTCATGCCCGTGGCCGTGAAAACACCCGCGCTGCCCCTGACCATCGCCCCACCGCTCCCCGGCACCTCCGGAGGCTGGCAGACCGATAGCGATAGTGAATGGCACTGGCTGGACGATGAAGGCAAGTTGCGCGGCTTCACCTTGGCCGGTGCGGCCACGTCCAGACGGGCGAAGTTGGTGGCCATGGTGACGCTTTAAGTCATGGCGCTTTAAGCGTACCCCTTTGCCCTGTAGGCTGCGGTACCCCCACTATCATCCCTAAGCTGAACACAACCCCAGCCACCACAGCCGCCCAAGACTAAGCCCTGGCCCGCGCCTTCATCGCTAGAATCCCATTTTTTTAAAAATTCACACACCGATTTGACTCGTAGCGCAATGCTTATTTGCCTGTGTGTGGCCGGTGAAAATTCGCCCTATGGCCGCTGTGCTCAAACGTCACCGCCGAACCCGGCCCCTCAATCACGCGGCATCCCAGAGCCACCAACGCCACTTCAATTCGCGCCCACTCGATATTCCATTTAGTGGGCTCGGCAAACAAAGCGCCAATGGTCTTGTGGAAAAAATCTGTACTATCTATTCCGCAATAAGCTTTTTATTGCTTAGCAATTGTTTTACGAAAAAAGGAGTATTTCATGAAAAAAATCGCAATCGGTTTGGTTCTTTTGGCTGTGACCAGCATGTCCTTCGCTGCGGGTTGCTGGCGCAATGGCAAGTACGTGAATGTTTGCGCGATTGACGCGCCGCAAGAGTCAACCGTTCAACTCTAAGCTTTCGTCTAACTCTAGGAAAATTCCAGCAGTTTCAAGCGCGCAGTACGGCGGCTTGTTAATTCGACTGGAATTTTCTTAAAAAATCTTCACACACCGTTTTGCTTCTCCCGCTGGGCAATCCAGTGGTCGATTGACACCTTCCCCGGCCCATACGCAACCAAGTACAACAGCACGGCCGCCCACACGCCATGTGTGGGGTACGCGCCGGGGTACACCAGCAGTTGAATCACCGCCGTCATGCCAAGCAAGGCCAGGGCGGACAGGCGTGTAGCCAGACCCAGCAAGATCAACACGGGGAAGAAGTGCTCAGCAAATGCGGCCATGGGCGCGGCGATTTCGGGGTCGATGAGGGGCAGGTGGTACTCGTCTTTGAACAGCGCCACCGCGCCGTCCGCCAAGCGCGGCCAGCCTAGGCTGAATTCACCACCGATGAGGTCGATCACGAAGCCTTCGATTTTGGTTTGCCCGGATTTCCAGAACACGGCGGCGATGGAGAAGCGGGCGATAAAGGCGATGAGCGAATTCGGGATGCGTTGGCACAGGCCGATAAAGGTTTGCGTCAAGTCCGTGAGCCTAGAGCGGTGCGCTGGGGTGTGGATAGAAAGGGTCATGAGCGGGGTCTCCTTAGTGAATTTGAAGGATCAGTTGTTGGCGAATCAAGGTGGCCAAAATGGTGGGTAAGTCAAAGTTGGCGTCGCTAGCGACAGCGTCGTCAACGGCTTGCGCCAGTGGTACACCGATCTGAAGCTGGTGCACAAAACCATGCTGTGCGGGGGTAATGGCTTGCAGCAAAACGTCTAGGCCGTCGCGGTAAATAAAAACCGATTCGGCCTGCATCGGATCGACATTTTCCAGCGCCATAGCGCCTTGGTGCGCGGCCCATAACGAGTAGGTTGCGAAGGGCGATGCAAGCACTTGAACGCTAGGGTGTAGCACTAACATGCGTTGCTCAAGTGCAGCGGGGTCGACCAGCGCGTGAACCAAGGTTTCGGCATCAATAGGCGCTGCATCAGCGGCGTGGTAGCTGCGCACACGCAACATTTCCAGCCGCGCCACGTGGGGCAAATAAGGCAGCGAGGCGGCAGGCTCAAAGCCTGCGATGAAGTCGGGGAAGTGCTGGCCATACCAGATCAACACCCGTGTTTGCGGTGGGTGGTTTTGCACAAACACCTGGGCCATGGCACGGAAAAACTCGGGACCGACGAGTTCTTGTGTGACGGCAAATGTATCAGCCAGCGCGTCCACCAAGGAGGCCATGACGTTGTTGCGATAAACAGAAAAGCGCTGGGCCACGTCGGATTGATTCCAGCTCGTCAAGCCCGATGGGCACGCTTGGGTAGGGTCGATCAAGGCGCTGGCAAAGACCGTTTGCAGGTTCATGTTGTGGCCACCAATAAGGACTGCAATTGCCGATCTGCGATGGTGGCTTCTTGCACAAGTACATCAAGGGCAGGCACGTCGCTGTCCCGCTCAATCAGCGTGGGGATAGGCCCAGTGATCTCTAACGTGTAGGCGTACAAATCCCAAACTTCATCACTTACGGGTGATCCGTGGTTGTCAATGAGCAAGGGAGCACCCAGGCTGTCGGTTTGTTCAGAAAATCCTGCCAGATGAATCTCGCCCACTCGCGCCAGCGGCAGGGCACGCAGGTAGGCGCGCGGGTCGCGCCCGTGGTTGGTGCAAGACACGTGGATGTTGTTCACGTCCAGTAGCAGGCTGCATCCGGTGCGCCGAATCACCTCGGTGATGAAGCTCGCTTCGTCTATAGCGGATTCAGCAAACTCGATGTAGGTGGCCGGGTTCTCCAGCAGCATGCGGCGTTTGAGGTGCGTCTGCACTTGATCGATGTGATCGCACACACGCTGCAAAGTGGCTGCGGTGTAGGGCAAGGGCAGCAGGTCGTTTAAAAAAATGTCGCCGTGCGTGGACCAAGCCAAGTGCTCGGAAAACGATTGGGGCTGGTAGCGGTCTAGCAGTTGCTTTAGCGCGTTCAAATGCGCAAGGTCCAGAGGCGCATCTGCGCCAATGGAGAGCGCCACGCCATGTACTGACAGCGGGTAGTGCTCACGAATGCGGGTGAGGTAGTGGTGAAACGGGCCACCATCTACCAGGTAGTTTTCGGCATGAATTTCAAAGAAACCGATGTCGGGTGTTGCCTCGACAATCTCAGCAAAATGGCAAGACTTCAGCCCCACACCGGCCCGCTTGGGCAGGGTGGGTGAGCTGGACCAGTGAGACACGGTGCGACTCATTTGAAGTGCTTGTTGATATCAGAAAAAACTCAAGCCATTTTTTCTTTAAAAGCCATAAGTTGGCCCATGCCGGTGGGCGACTTCGGTGAAGCGGTTTTCTCGCAAGTGCCTTTGGGCACCATCTTCCAGGCGTTGGCTTGGTGGTCTACTTTTGAGGTTCCTGCGCAGGTGGTGCCAGCACCCGCAGCGCAATCGTTTTTACCTTTGAGGGCGACGCCAAAGCATTTCTCATTGTCTGCCATTTGTGCGGAAACGGGGGCGCTGGCCAGTGTTAGCGCTGCGCCCAGAGCGAGTGTCAAAGCGGCGGCGGATGCAAAGCGGGTCGTTGTTGAGGTCATGTCATTCTCCTGAAGAAAGTTGAATAGAGGTTCATCACAATTCAGCATGCACTTCGTGCTTTGCTGTGATGGTGAGTCGCAGCATCTGGATTTTTCTTACAACTTTTGCGAAAAAATTTCCAACGCCAACAACCCCGCTCGTCCTTTCGCTCACACCCCTTGACCCAAGCAAACTTAAAATGCGAAGAATATTTCGTCGGCACCCTTTTGTGAGAAACCTCATGCACCCTTACCGTCTGATCAGTCGCTTCTCACTGGCGTTTGGGATGCTGCCCTTGATCCTTGTACCCATCTGTTTGCAGGCACAAGAAGCCACCTGGCCGCAACGCACGGTCAAAGTGGTGGTGCCTTACGCGGCGGGTGGCAGTTCTGACACCTTGGGTCGCTTGGCTGCGCTGGGTTTGACCGAGATCTTCAAGCAGCCCTTTGTGATTGAGAACAAAGGCGGCGCTGGGGGTGTGATTGGCTCGCAACAGGTGGCCAAGACCGCGCCCGATGGCTACAACCTGGTGGTCTCGGGCGTGGGCTCACACGTGATTGCCCCGGCTGAGAACCCCAAGGCCTTTGACCCGATGAAGGACTTCACTCACATTGCCATCCTGGGCGGCCCGCCGATTGTGTTGGCCGTCAATGCTGATTTACCCATCACCGACATCAAAAGTTTTTTGGCCTACGCCAAGCGCACGCCCAATGGCATCAGCTGGGGCTCGCCCGGCAAGGGCACGCATGGCTATTTGATTGGTGAGAGCTTTGAGTTGCTGACCAAGACCCCCATGGTGCATGTGGCCTACAAGGGCGCAGCACCTGCAGTAGCGGATTTGGTGGCGGGCCACATACCTGCCTCATTCACCACGCTGAGCACGGCTAGCACGCACATCCAGTCGGGGCGCTTGCGGGCGCTGGCCACCACGGGTTCCAAGCGTTTGCCAGATTTCCCGAATGTGCCGACCTTTGCCGAGTTGGGCTACCCCAAACTCACCTCGGTCACCTGGTTTTCTTTGTCGGGCCCAGCCGGTATGCCACCTGCTTTGGTGAACCGCATCAACGTGGCAGTGCGCAAAGTCATGCACGCGCCGCATGCGCAAGAACAACTTGCGAAGTCGTCGATGGAAACGTTTGACTGGGATGTGGCCCGCGTCAATCAGTTCTTTGCGGAAGAGATCGCGCTGTGGACGCCCCGGGTACGCAATATCAAGCCGGACAACTGAGCTCAGGCTTCGATGGAGATGGCACCTGCCTCTTGGAGGGTCTTGTAGGTTTTGATCGGGATCATGCACGGGGCCACAACGGCCTCACCAGTTCGGATATTGAAGGCACCGTTGTGAAAATCACACTCAACCAAGTCACCGTCCACCTCACCCTCTGATAAGGAACCTGGGCCATGCGTACAAGCATCGTCCGTGACAAAAAACTCGCCGTCAATATTGAACACTGCCAGCGTCAACCCTTCTTTTTCAACCTTGATGACCTTGCCGGGTGCCACGTCAGACGCTTGGCACAAGGCGAGATATTTGCAAGGACCTGACATATAAAAACTCCTGTTGACAATAACAAGCTTGGGATGATACCCTCGTTTCCAATGAAAGAACAG
>CANCAO010000130.1 GCA_947374105.1 Comamonadaceae bacterium
CTGAACGACTGTGGTTGATGCGTGTTCCTCGACTAAGGCGGGGCCATGGAAAATGTTGCCGCTTTTGAGTAGGTCGCGTTTGTAAACCGGTGTTGAAACGTACTGACCTTCGCTACGGAAGTAAACGGGCTTGCGCGCGCGCAGGGCAATTTCATCAGTTTGCGCTTGGCCTTCCTCCACGGCATTGCGTGGAGGTTTTTTCATGCGTCCCAGCACAGTGACGCGCAAGCTGACAATATCCGCAAGTTCCTTTGGGGCAGAGGTTCCGTAGCGAATCGCATGCACTTCGTCAAAATGGGTTTTGATAGCGCTGCGGTCTTTCTTTTCAAAAAATGCATGAGGCAAATCAACTGTCACAGCGTGCTCCTGCCCCACGTACCGCATATCGGCAGCGCGCTCAAAAACCAGATCTTCAGGGCAGATTTCAGAAGCACCAATGGCTGCTCGCCCTTCGTCTTCCATGCCCTTGTAAGTGGCCTCGATTTCGTCAAATGACATCCCCTCCAGATGGCGGAAAACTGAACATACGTAGTCATAACGCAGATCGCTGAACAGCATGCCATAAGCAGAAAAATAACCAGGTGCATATGGAATGAGTACCTTGCGGATACCCAACTCCCGTGCAATAGCCGATGCGTGAAGCGGCCCGGCACCACCATAAACCACCATGGTGAAACGACCCGCATCCAAACCACGCTCTGTCGTCACAGCTTTCACAGCGTGCGACATTTGTGTCACGGCAATACGCAAAATGCCGTCGGCTGCCTTGGTCGCATCGATACCTAACGGTTTTGCGATCTTTTCTTCCATCGCCTGTTGGGTTCGCTCAAGGTACAAGGGCATCTCACCGCCCAAGAAGTTGTGCTCATCTAATCGACCCAAAATCAAGTTGGCATCGGTCACCGTGGGCTCGGTGCCGCCACGCCCATAACAAACGGGGCCCGGCATACTGCCCGCCGAACGGGGCCCCACTCGCAGTGAGTTACCCAGCTCCAACCGCGCAATGCTCCCCCCCCCTGTACCTACTTCAAAGATATCCATCATTGGAATCTGAATTGGCAAAGCTTTTTCATACCCCCCAATCAACGCGCTGCCTGTGGTGAGTGGTCGACCCTCGCTAATCACCCCGGCTTTGGCTGTTGTACCGCCCATGTCAAATGCAATTGAATCAGGCATGCCAAGCTGGGCACAAATGGCTTGCGCCCCAATCACGCCGGCAGCGGGGCCTGACTCCAGCATGCGAACGCAATCGCGACGTGCGTGTTCTACCGGGAACAACCCACCCGTTGATTGAACGGCATAGAAATCTCCGTCAAAACCTTTTTCTTCGAGGTGCTGCTCCAGCTCTCCCAAATAGGCGGATACGCGCGGACCTACATAGGCGTTGGCAACGGCTGTTGATGCGCGCTCGAACTCGCGATACTCCTGTGACAATTCATGGGATGCTGTCACAAAGGCACCAGGAATCTCTTCTTGCAAGATCGCCTTAACGCGTTTTTCATGGTCCGCATTGCGATAAGAGTGCAAAAGCAAAACCGCTACGGCTTCGACGTGTTTTTCTTTCAACTCGCGTGCCAACGCACGCACAGTGTTTTCGTCCAACGGTTTATGCAATGAACCGTCTGCACGCAAACGCTCGGACACTTCATAGCGGAGTGATCGTGGAACCAAGGGTTCATGTTTAGAAAAGAACAGGTTGTAAGCATCAGGGCGATTCACGCGACCAATCTCGTAAATGTCACGAAAACCCTCCGTAATCAAGAGCGCCGTCTTTGCACCGTTTCGTTCAAGCAGCGTGTTGATAACGATAGTCGAACCATGTAAGAACAGGTAGCCATTCGTCAAATCAACACCGGCTCCATCCAGCGTATTCTGGATGCCGTCAACCAACTGCCCGTGTGTGGACAAGGCTTTACCGAAAGATATTTTTCCAGTTACCTCGTCGAAGCAGGCCATATCGGTGAATGTGCCGCCGATGTCCACGGCGATTCGCAATGAGCCATTTTTATTAGCTTGTGTCATCAATGATTCCTTTTAGGCAGCAGCCACTACGGTATTGCGCAGAGTCCCCAATCCTGTGATTTCGACTTCAATGACATCACCCGCTTTCATATAAAGAGGAGGGTCGCGTCGATCACCCACACCACCAGGGGTACCGGTGACAATCACATCGCCAGCAGACAATGGTGTAAACCCGGAGATGTATTCGATGATGACGGGCAGCGTGAAGATCAAGTCAGCAAGTGATGCATGCTGCACCACCTCTCCATTCAGCCGGGTTTCCAAGGCTAGGCGGTTCACATCTGGAATTTCTTGGGTCGTAGCCATGAACGGTCCAAACGGTCCGGTCAACGGAAAATTTTTCCCGGGTGTCCATTGATGCGTGTGGCGCTGCCAGTCGCGTGCACTTGCATCGTTGAAACACGCATAGCCTGCGATGTGATCAAAGGCATCCGCCTGTTTGATCGACCGACCGCTTTTACCAATGATGACCGCCAGCTCACCTTCAAAATCAAACCTTTGTGTTTGTTCAGGCCGTGGCAGTGGTTCGCCATGCGCCGCAAGACTGTCCGCGAAACGGATGAAGATGGACGGAAAATCGCTATCAGATCGCTTGGTTTCGGCAACGTGAGTTTTGTAATTCAAGCCCACGCACAAAATCTTGCCGGGGTTGGGAATGACGGGCAAAAACCGCGCTTGATTCGCCTGAACTTGGCGACCTTTTTGGCGTGTTGCCGCGTCAAGTTCGTTTAATTTCCCTGCGGCAATAACCGACTTCAAATCGGGATATTCATCCTTGAATGCATCGGGCACTTGGAGCCATACACTCTCGTTTTCCCAAACTCCATAGCTGGCTTGACCTGCTATTTCAAAACTTAAAAAACTCATTTTTTGCCCTTTTATTTTTGCACCCAAGTGATGCGATCAGACGATGAGGCGCAGTTTAGGGAAGGTCAATTCATCTGAATAGAGTCAATTCATAGATTTCAGACATGCCACAATTGGCATATCTAAAAATGTGCCGTGCAAATTAATAATTTCAAACTACTCCTAGAAGTTGCTGAGTTGGGCAGCTTTACCAAAGTGGCAGCGCAGCGAAATACGGCGCAGTCACATATCAGCCGTCAAATCAGTGAACTTGAAAAGTCCTGCGGCGGCAACTTGTTTCGCAGGACGGGTCGCGGAGTTGTTCTGACGGAATTTGGCCAGCATGTTGAAAGAAAGGTACGAGCCTGGATCAAGAACAGTGAAGAGCTGTTTGCAGATATTCAGCAAACGTCTAAAGTTCCGATGGGTGAAGTCAAAGTGGGGGTGTTGCCATCAGCCGCACACCCGTTGATGACTCAGGTATTCAACCGACTGCACATCGAATACCCAAAAATTAGGCTCAATATTCGGGAAGGACAAGGTGGTGAACTCGATTCGCTTCTTGATACGGCCAGTGTTGATATAGCCATCCTTTTCCGCTACCAAAAACCAAGCGGATTAGACGAGACTTTGCTATCTATGGCGAACACTTATCTGGTTTCATGTCCTGGGCTGCCGCTGACCCATGGAGAGACCGTTGACTTCAAACGTTTGGAAGGCTTGCCGCTGGTTCTGCCCAGACCTAACGCCCACTGGCGCGCGATTCTTGATGAAACGGCCCGCAGCAAAGGATTCAATTTATCAGCCGCCGTCGAAGCAGACTCACTTCGCATACAAAAAGAGGTCATTGCATCCAACCCACACCTCTACGCCTTGTTAGGCCCATTCTCTGTGGAGGAGGAGGTCCGCTCTGGCCGCCTACAAGCAGCCAAAGTGATCAATCCAGACCTGAAGCGTTACGTCACACTGGCCCATCCAAAGCATGGGAATTTCACACAAGCCAGTCGCATCGTTTCAAAGCTGATCACAGAGACTGTTGAAGAATGGCAGGGGCAATTGAACATTCCGCATCAATCGTAATATCGAAATACGGGCAACGGCTAACGAACACGGTCCATTCCGCTCTTCTCAATCGCCGCCGCAGTGCGATCTGAGGCGAGGAACTGGATCAAGCGTTTTGCGGCATCAGGCTGCTTCGCCCCGGTGACGACTGCAGCAGCAAACACTTGGACGAGTTGAAGCTCAGTCGGTAGGCGTCCTGCAAAGGTAATACCCTTCTCGTTCACCAGCTCACTGACAGGTTGTACTGCCATGTTGGCGTCTCCGGCTACAACCATCGCAGCCGCCTGCGAGCCACGCTCCTTCACCGTGACTGAAATCTGGTCTGCGACCCCCATCTTCGGGAAAACATCCGTCGTCAGGTAAATGCCGCTGGTACTGCCTGGCACTGCAATCGTTTTTGCGTTCAGCAAAGCTTGCTTGAAGGCCACCACGGTACTGATATCTGGCTTGGACACACCGGTGCGCACGCCCGCGCCAAGCGGTACACGGGCTAGGTCAACATCGGTTCCCGCGATGATCCTGCCTGCTGCCATCAAATCAGCCAGCCCTTCCCTCGACAAGATGACCACGTCTGCAGGCACGCCGCGCTGTAGTTGGGCTGCAATCGTCTGCGGCCCCGCGCCCTGCGACGCGCCCGAACCGGTGTTGACCTTGATTCCATTCGCTTGTTCGAACTCCGGCAGCACCTGCCGATACGCCACAGAGAACCCGCCAGAGATGATTACGTTGAGCTGCGCCAGTGCCGGAGCAGAACACGCTACCAACGTTGCCCCTGCAAGCACTAGCCGATTGGCCTGGCTGTAAAGGTTAAGAGAACGGATGAACTTCATAGTCGACTCCGGGATGGTCAGTGTTGCAGGTGTGCGGACGGCGAAGCCAATCCATGATTTGCCGAAGAGTTTGACAGATTCCAAAACAATTAAGAGCCCCTGGGCGTGAGGAAAAATCGGCCGACCGACATCAACCAATTGACCTGCCGCTACTTCGGCAAAAACAGCACCCAATAAACCAGCAAAAAGTTAAACACCGCGCTAAACGCCAGCAACAGTTTCCACAGCATGGTGGGATCGCGCTGGATCAGGGGGGTGGCGCTGGGGGCCGACAAGGGGCGGGACGCGCCGCGCTCCAGGGCCAAGGCCATTTCTTCGGCGGTCTCAAAGCGCTCACGTTTGTCACGGGCTACGGCTTTGAGCACGATGTGGTCCAGCCAGATGGGCACCTCGGGGTTATGGCGGCTGGGGGGCGTGGGGTCGCGGAAGTAACGGCCACTCTGGTAGGGCAGAACTTCGCCATAGGGCAGTTTGCCGTCGGTCAGCAGTTGGTAGAGCGTGACGCCCAGCGCAAACAGATCGCTTTGCGCGTTGGGCGACTCCTCCGTACCTTTGGCGTCCACGCCGCTGGCCTTGATGGCAAAACCCCATTGCTCGGGGTTGATGTAGCTGGGCGTGCCCGCGTGCAGGCGGCGCAGGGCCTCGGGCTCGCGCCCGCTCAAGGCCACGCCCAGGTCCAGCAGACGCAGCACGCTGTCTTCGCCTAGGTGCAGGTTGGCGGGTTTGATGTCGCGGTGAATAACGCTTTGGCGGTGCAGGCGGCCCAGCGCCTTGAGTGCTTGCGTGGCCAGCACCACGGTCTGGTTCGGGCTGAACTTGTGCTGGCGGTCTAGCTGCTGCTGCAAGGTCTCCCCGGCGTGCCAGTCATACAGCAGGTAATAGGCCGTAGGCGACTTGCCACTGGGCAAGTCT
>CANCAO010000131.1 GCA_947374105.1 Comamonadaceae bacterium
TGGCCCGGCCATGACTATCAGGGCCGCAGCCACTCCAGCATAGGCGCCGAGAAAAAAAGCAACGCCCGCGTGGCAGGCAAAACCGAGGCCGAGTTCGTCGCCATCATGGCCGAGCTGCACCTGCCCAAACCCAAACGCATTGACGAGGCCGTGCCCGCTAACCTCACCTCGGGCTTGCGTCATGATGCAGGCGGCGGAGCCTTGCTCACCGCGCGGATGACAGAAGGCTACGCCGGTGATGTCGCGGCTCAGTTGGCCCATCAATGGATGCAGTCCGGCGAAGCGGTGTTGATCGACGTGCGCACCGACGCCGAGCGCGAGTGGGTCGGCTTCATCCCTGGTGCTGTGGCCCTGGCCTGGAAACAATGGCCCGGCATGGCGATGAATGCCGACTTTGATGAAGGCCTGCGCGCCGCCGTGCCCCCCGGCAAAAAAGTCCTCATGCTGTGCCGCAGCGGCGTTCGCTCCATCGCCGCCGCCAAACGCGCCACCGAGTTGGGCCTACAGGCCTACAACATCCTGGAAGGCTTTGAAGGCGACCCCGACGAACATGCGCATCGCGGCCACAAAGGCGGCTGGCGCTACCAAGGCCTGCCCTGGCGACAGGGCTGATCCCATGACATTTCTCGCCATCGACATTGGTAATACCCGCCTGAAATGGGCGTTGTTCGACAGCCCCCAACCCGGTGCGGCGCTGCTGGCGCAAGGCGCTGAGTTTTTGGACCACATCGACCTCTTGGCCGAGGGCGCATGGGCCAGGCTGCCTGAGCCCACCTGCATGCTCGGCTGCGTGGTGGCGGGCGACGCCATAAAGCACCGCGTCGAAGCCCAATTGGAGTTGTGGGATGTCACCCCGCTATGGATCATTCCCAGCGTACAAGAGGCCGGTTTGTCCAACGGCTACGACCACCCTTCACGCCTAGGCTCTGACCGCTGGGTCGCCATGATCGGCGCGTGGCATCGCATGCGCGCCATGGGTGCACCTCGCCCGGTGGTGGTGGTCATGGTGGGCACGGCGGTCACGGTAGAGGCCATCGACGCCAACGGCAAGTTCTTAGGCGGCTACATCCTGCCCGGCCACGGCATCATGCTCAAGGCTCTCGAATCCGGCACGGCAGGCTTGCACGTCCCCACCGGCGAAGTCACCCCGTTCCCCACCAACACCAGCGACGCACTCACCAGCGGTGGCACCTTTGCCATTGCCGGGGCGATGGAGCGGATGGTTCAAGAGCTGCGCCAGCACACGGGCGTAGAGCCCTGGTGCGTCATGGCCGGCGGTGCAGGCTGGAAGATGGCCCCCAGCCTGTCCATCCCATTCGAGCTGATGGATAACCTGATTTTTGATGGGCTGCTAGAGATTGCGAAGAGTCGTTGTTTGCAGCCTCACACCTGAGTCTGCAAAGCATCCTCAAACAACTCAGGGCTCAATCCCTGCGGCCTTAAAGATGGCCTGCCCACTGGCACCACCCAGGTACGCAACGAAAGCGCGTGCCGCTGGCGTCTGGGTTGTACCAGTCATGACGGTGGCGCTGTAGGCTGTGTAGTTTTGGATGTCAGCGGGTAGGGGGCCGACGAACTTCAGGCCTTTGTCGCGGTACAACAAAATCTCGGTGATGGCACCGAAACCAATCTCTGTACCCTGGCCCTTGAGCACATGCTCCAGCACCGACGCGCCGTCGGGGTAGCGGGTGCTGCGGGCCTGCACTTGCTCGTACAGGCCTTGCTTTTTCAACCACGCCTCCAGGTACAGGCCGGTGGAAGCACGATTGAAAACCAGAGAATCGGCTTTGGTCATGGCGGCCTTCAGGCTCTCAACACTCGTCAAATCCGGCACCGGTGCGCCAGGGCGCACCGCCACGCCCAGGCCGACGCGGCCCACATTCACACCATTCGCCTCGGCCTTGCCCACACGCGCAAACTCGTCAATTGCAGCTGGCGGGGCCAGCACCACGTCCCAGGCCTCGCCATCGGTGATGCGCTTGCGCAGCTGAGGCGCGGTGTTGAACATCAACTTGATTTGATGGCCACTTTCTTTCTCAAAAGCGGCCACAGCGGGGCGCATGCCCGGCTCAATCGCCCCGGCGCTCAAAACTTTAATATCCACCGCGCTGGCGCTCTGCCACACGCTGCTAAGCACCAGACCACCGATCAGCAAACCGGTTTGAAAAAGATTTTTTCCGCGCATTAAATTTTCTCCTGTTGAGTCGCCAACCATTTCTCCGCCAATTGCACCCAATAACTAGCGCCCAGGGGAATAAGCTCATCGTTGAAGTCATAGCTCGGGTTATGCAAGGTGCAGGGGCCTGCGCCGTGGCCCATCTCTCGGTGTTGTCCATCGCCGTTGCCGATAAAGGCATAGGCCCCCGGCTTGGCTTGCAGCATATAGGCGAAGTCTTCGGCACCCATGGTTGGCTCTTGCTTCAGCACGTTCTCTGCCCCCACGATGTCAGCCATCACCTGGCGGGCAAAGGCGGTTTCTGCGACAGCGTTGATGGTGGGCGGGTAGTTGCGGTCAAACTCAAAATCGCAGCGTGCGCCATAAGCAGCGCAGGTGTGCTCAGCCACCTCGCGCATGCGCTGCTCGATCAAATCCAACACCTCTAGCGTGAAGGTGCGCACCGTGCCCTGCAGCTCGCAACTGTCGGGGATGACGTTGGTGGCCGCGCCCGCATGGATCATGGTGACAGATATCACGCCCGCCTCAATCGGCTTGATGTTGCGGCTGATGATGGTCTGAAAGGCCTGCACCATCTGGCAAGCCACCGGCAGCGGGTCCAGGTTGTTGTGAGGCAGAGCGGCGTGACCGCCTTTGCCGTGAATGGTGATTTTGAATTCATTGCTCGACGCCATCACCGGCCCCGGACTCAGCGCAAACTGGCCCGCCGCCATGCCGGGCCAGTTGTGCATGCCAAACACGGCCTCCATGGGGAACTTGTCAAACAAGCCGTCGAGCATCATTTCACGCGCGCCGCCGCCACCTTCTTCGGCCGGTTGAAAGATCACGTAAACCGTGCCATCAAACGTGCGGTTGGCCGCCAAGTGCTGCGCTGCGGCCAGCAGCATGGCTGTGTGCCCGTCATGGCCGCAGGCGTGCATCTTGCCCGCGTGTTGGCTGGCGTGAGCGAAGGTGTTGAACTCTTGCAGCGGCAGCGCGTCCATATCGGCGCGCAGCCCAACAGCCCGCTCAGACGTGCCACCCTTGATGGTGCCCACCACCCCCGTACCGCCCAATCCCCGGTGCACGGGGATGCCCCACTCGGTGAGCTTGCGTGCCACCAGGTCAGCGGTGAGTACCTCTTCAAAACACAATTCGGGATGGGCATGAATCTCGCGCCGCAAAGCGCTGATGCTGGCCGCTTGGGCCACGATGGAATCAATGACTTTCATAGGAACTCCTTAGGCTTGGAGTCTAGTGCTAACAGCCTCTTTTTGCCATTGGGGTTTTACCGTCATTCTTGCTTTGGCTTTGCTGCTGCTTCTGGTCTCTGCTTGTCTTGTTTTTGTAGCTTCCTGTCAGCCTTTGTAGCTTCGCCACTCAACCTTGGTTGGCAAGGCAGGCCAACGGTAGTACCGTTCTCCCTGGCACGCTCGCGCAGGATGTTGTGTAGCACGCGGGCAGGGTTGGCGTAACGACCTGCGTGACGGGTGAAGTTGTGTAGCCCGCGCGAATGGCCACTGCGCCCGGCACCACCATTGACCCACCTGGGGCGGCGTGCTCTGCTTGGACTTTTCTACGTTTGACATGAGCTACCCTTGACGGCGCTAGAAAGGACACCGTGAGCACCGAAGGAACTGCGCCGAAAAGGTCGGCTAGGAAGGATTACGCGTCACTTTTGGAGCCACGTTATGAGGTCATTGATTTGGGCGCTTGTTGCTGATATCGCTGCGATCATGGCGATGATTGCTGCCCACCACGCCCATTTGGCTTGACGTTCTGCGGAGGCACATTGTGCTTCTGCGGCAGAGGCGGCTCGTTGCGCAGATGCGGCGCTTTCCTTGGCAATCGCCAAAGCGGACTCAGTGATTGCAAGTGTTCTCTCTTCTCGTGCGTCGCGTTTGGCATCTGCTTCGGCATTCAATCTGATGAGTTCAGATTCAATCCAAAGCTCTGCTTCTCTCCAAAGCGGAGAGTCAGGTGCCTGTCCGTGCTTGCCCAAGGCGATCTCGCGTTTTACACCTGCGGGGCCAATGGATACAAAGTGCGCGAGTGTGTCTGGATTGAGTGCCATAGTGACGCCTAACGATATAAGCAGCCGCCTAATCTTGCCCCACCAGTTTATCTGACGGCATATCCCAGGCATCCTCCGCTCCACTCAATCCATCTCCGCCAACGTACCGAGTGGCTGAGGAGGGGCGTAGCGGCCATTCGCGCGGGCTACAAATTTTTCTTCGTCATGCCGGTAGTTACGCCAACCCACATCGCGCGCTTCATGACATCCTGCGCGAGCGTGCCGCGTAGAACAGCCTCGGACGCTCGGTGCGTCTGCCCACCAAGGTGGCGCGACATTGCCCCCGCGCTTTCACCACCGATGCCCTCACACTCAACAAGATTAAGACGTGCAGTGACAATCACGCCATGACCCCCATAACAACATCCCCACGCCACCCGTTCGAAACCCTAACCCCCGACCTCGTCATGGACGCCTTGGCCAGTGTGGGCTTGTACTGCGACGGGCGGCTGTTGGCACTGAGCTCGTATGAAAACCGGGTGTACCAGTTGGTGCTGGAAGACGGTCAAAAAGTGGTCGCCAAGTTCTACCGCCCAGAACGCTGGAGCGACGAACAAATCGAGGAAGAGCACGCTTTTGCGCTCGAACTCATGGCGGCAGAAATCCCGATGATTGGGCCGCTGACCTTGCAAGATCGCACCCTGCATCACTTCGGCGGCTTCTCGTTCTCTGTTAGCCCGCAACGTGGCGGGCGCCCGCCAGAGTTGGACGACGACGAGGTGCTGGAGTGGATTGGCCGCTTTCTGGCGCGCATCCACACCGTGGGCGCGGCCAAGCCCTTCGTCAGCCGCCCGGCCTTGAACTTGCAAACCTTTGCGCAAGAACCCATGGAGTGGTTGCTCGCACATGACAAAGTGCCTTTGGATGTGCAGTCACTCTGGCAAAAGACCTGTCAGGACGCTATTGATTCAATAGCTGCTTGCGCAAATTTTGAAAGGTCTACGGGCATATTTGATCCTAAAAACTCAGCCATCAAGCAGATCCGCCTGCACGGCGACTGCCACCCCGGCAACATCTTGTGGACCCCGGCCGATGCGCCCGCCAGCCGCGGCCCTGGCCCGCATTTTGTGGACCTGGACGACGCGCGCACCGGCCCGGCGGTGCAAGACTTCTGGATGCTGCTCAGCGGTGACCGCGGCCAGCGCACGCGCCAGCTCAGCTGCCTGGTGGACGGCTACGAGCAATTCCGTAACTTTGACCGTTCTGAGCTGGCGCTGATCGAGCCGCTGCGCACCCTGCGCCTGATCCACTACAGCGCCTGGCTAGCCCGCCGCTGGGACGACCCCACCTTTCCCATCAACTTCCCCTGGTTTGGCAGCAGCGATTACTGGAAAGGCCAGGTGCAAATGCTGCAAGACCAGATCGAGGCCATGCAGGAAGAGCCGCTGATGGTGTGAAGCAGTACGGGATTGCCCCGGTGTGATGCCTATGGTGCGGTGAT
>CANCAO010000132.1 GCA_947374105.1 Comamonadaceae bacterium
TTTTCTCGCGGTAATGCAAAAACCGACTCACACAGGAGATGCGATGGATGCGAATCTAGATCGACGGCGGCTTTTGCTGGGCGCAGGTGTTTTGGCAACGCTGGCCGCCACAGGCTGCGCTGCCACCCGAACACAGAGCGATGTGTTCGACGCCCACTGCCACATCATTGACCCGCGCTATCCCGTCATCGCTAACCAAGGCTTCACGCCGGACGCCTTCCCCCTGAGTGACTACGACAAGCAGACCCGCCCGTTGCACGTCACGGCCGGTGCCATCGTGTCGGGCTCGTTTCACGGTTATGACCAGAGCTACCTGCGTGCGCTGCTGCCGCAACTGGGGCCGCGCTGGGTTGGGGTGACGCAGGTGCCCCCGGAGGTGAGCGACGCTGAAATTGCCAGCTTGGCCACGATCGGTGTGCGGGCCTTGCGCTTCAATATTTTTCGGGGCCGTATCGACGCCGTGGACGACATCGTGGCGCTGGCCAACCGGGCGCACGCGGCGGGCCGCTGGCATGCGGAAATTTATGCTGACGCTGCGGCGCTGCGCCCCCACGTTGCGAAGCTGTCCAAACTGCCTCAAATCGTGATCGACCATCTGGGGATGACCGAGGCGGGGTTGCCGGTGGTGTTGGATCTGGTGGATGCTGGTGCACGCATCAAAGCCACCGGGTTTGGGCGGGTCAGCATGGATGTGGCCAAAGCCCTGGAGCGCATTGCGGCGCGAAACCCCAAGGCCTTGATGTTCGGCACCGATCTGCCATCGACCCGAGCCAAGCGCCCGTTCATGGCCGAGGACATGGCCTTGGTGCAAAACGTCCTGGGCACGGCCTTGGCGCGCCAGGTGTTTTGGGCCAATGCCGTTAGCCTGTACCGGCCCGACGGGGCGCTCTGACAGAATGGCGACAAGGAGACAGTTATGTACAAAATCATTCGGACTTCGGTCGCTGCGCTAACACTGGCGGTTTCAGTGGGAGGTGTCTGCGCGCAGACAGCTAAAGGCATGAGAGACCAGCTGGTGGGGACCTGGAATTTTGTCGTCGCCGAAATCACGGCGCCGGACGGCAAAAAGACATTGCCCTTCGGCGAGACACCTAAGGGGATCATCATCTTCACGCCGGATGGCCATTTTGCGCAAATCCATGTCGCGAGTGATGTGCCAAAAATCGCCTCAAACAACCGTTTGACCGGAACGCCCGAGGAGTACCAAGCCATCATGCACCGAAGCATTTCGGTGTTCGGAACTTATGCCGTTGATGAGGGCAAGAAGACAGTGACATTCAAAATTGTGTCCAGTTCGTACCCGAATTGGGAGGGCGAAGTGCAGACGCGTGTGATTGACTTACTCAGCGCCGACGAATTCCGCAACACCAATCCGAACGTGGCTGGAGGCCGAGGTTCTGCGTCTAATCTCTACAAAAGGGCGAAGTAAACCGTTGATGGGGTTCGCGATTCTGCCTGCATGAGATTGCGATTGACTGCGTCTGCGATGCTCAGGGATACTCGCCAAGGTGTCGTTGAGTTTCCTATCCTTTGGCGACACCTATAACAACCGAGGAGAAAAATGAAAAAGACCACCATCACCGCGGGACTCGCGGCTTTTGCCTTGACAGGCATCGTCATTGCTCAGCAGGCGGGTTTTACGCGGACAGGGTTACAGACGCAGGATCTGAGTGCGCCAGGCCGCGTCGCGGTTCAGGCCCGTGCCGAGTTTGACCCGGGTGTCGCAGCGGGCAGGCACACCCATCCGGGCGAGGAGCTGGGCTACGTGCTGGAAGGGCAACTCGAACTTCGGATCGATGGCCAGCCACCCAGAATCGTGAAGGCCGGCGAAGTGTTCTTCGTGCCAGCGGGGCTGGTGCATGATGGCATTAATACGGGTAGCGGCAAAGCCAAGGTGCTTGCGACCTACGTCGTCGAAAAAGGCAAGCCAGTCGCCACGCTGGTGAATTAACGCTCGGCGGTAACGAGGGCAGGGGTCAGGCTATTGACATAACCTACCCAGCCCTTCTTTCCTTTTTCGCCCATCGGTGGTGGTGGCCCTGAGTAGCAGGGATGCGCCAATCATTACAATTGGCATCAGTTTCCCAGAGCTAAACGAGGACGAAAAACTGCGTCCTTGCCAGTTTTCTCTGGATCGTTCCAACACACCCGCCCCCTTGATTCAGAGGTGGATCGGGCATCTCGACAATGTCCACATTGAGTTCGATGGTGCAGTTGGGGTATTGATTTCTAAGGATATTTTTATGAGTTTGAAGTGCGGCATCGTCGGCCTGCCCAATGTCGGTAAATCCACCCTGTTCAACGCCCTGACCAAGGCGGGCATCGCGGCGGAGAACTACCCCTTTTGCACCATTGAGCCCAATGTGGGCATGGTGGAGGTGCCCGATCCGCGCTTGCAGCAGTTGGCCGCCATCATCACGCCCGAGCGCATCGTGCCAGCGATTGTGGAGTTTGTGGACATTGCCGGTCTGGTGGCGGGGGCCAGCACCGGTGAGGGGCTGGGCAACAAGTTTTTGGCCCACATCCGCGAGACCGACGCCATCGTGAACGTGGTGCGCTGTTTTGAAGACGACAACGTGATTCATGTGGCGGGCAAGGTGGACCCGATCTCGGACATCGAAGTGATCCAGACCGAGCTGTGTCTGGCCGATCTGAGTGCGGTGGAAAAAGCCCTGCACCGGGTCACCAAAACGGCGCGTTCCGGCGATAAAGAGTCCATCAAGTTGGTGGCGATTTTGGAGAAGTGCCAGGCCGCTCTGAACGAAGCCAAGCCGGTGCGCACGCTTGATTTCAGCAAGGAAGAGTTGCCTTTGCTGCAACAGTTTTTCCTGATCACGGCCAAGCCCGCCATGTTTGTGGCTAACGTGAGCGAGGATGGGTTTGACAACAATCCGTTGCTTGATCGCCTGACAGAGTTTGCGACAAAACAAAACGCCCCTGTGGTCGCCATCAGCGCCCAAATGGAGGCCGAGATGGCCGAGATGAGCGATGAAGATCGCCAAATGTTCCTGGAAGAGCTTGGCCAAACCGAGCCGGGGCTGAACCGCCTGATCCGTGCGGCGTTCAAGTTGCTGGGGTTGCAAACCTATTTCACGGCAGGCGTGAAAGAGGTGCGCGCCTGGACGATTCATGTGGGCGACACCGGACCGCAGGCAGCGGGCGTGATTCACACTGATTTTGAAAAGGGCTATATCCGCGCCCAGACCATCGCCTTTGATGACTTCATCACCTACAAGGGTGAGCAAGGCTCAAAGGATGCGGGCAAGATGCGCAGCGAGGGCAAGGAGTACGTCGTCAAGGACGGCGATGTGATGAATTTTCTCTTCAGCTCCTAAGTCTGAAGTTTTTGCGGTTTCACCACTTCAGTCCCCCCGGAAACAGCCACAGCAGGGCCACTGTGATGGTGATGTAGCGCGCTAGCTTGCCGATGGCCATGTAGATCAAGCAGGGCCAGAATGGCAGCTTGAGCCAGCCTGCCACCGCGCACAGGGGGTCGCCAATGATGGGCATCCAGCTCAGCAAGCAGGCGCGTGGGCCGATGCGCTGGAGCCAGTGCAGTGCCTTGATGTGGGTGCTGGAGTTGCGGTACTTTCTCACGAGCTGGTTGGACGCCATCCCCATCCACCAGCTCACCGCGCCGCCCAAGGTGTTGCCCGCCGTGGCGACCAGTATGGCGGGCCAGAATAGATCGGGGTTGAGTTTGAGCAGACCAAACAGCGCGGGCTCGGAGCCCATGGGAAGGAGCGTGGCGGAGATGAAGGCGATCGCAAACAGCGTGCTCAGGCCGTACTCGGGCAAGGCCAGCAGGGTGAGCAAGTGCGTGAGCCAAGTTTGCATATGTCAGTCCAGTATAAAAAGCTTTTGCCCCTCATCATGGGCGTCCGATTTAAATTGCTGAAAATTTGGGCAGTTAGAATCACCCCCTGCCCATGAACATCGGTCCTATTTCCCTGTCCAATACGCTTTTTGTGGCCCCTATGGCGGGCGTCACGGATCGGCCTTTCCGGCAGCTGTGCAAGGCCTTGGGGGCGGGCTATGCCGTGAGTGAGATGGTCACCTCGCGCCGCGACTTGTGGCATACCCTGAAGACCTCGCGCCGCGCCAATCACGAGGGTGAACAGGGGCCCATCGCCGTGCAAATTGCGGGTACTGATGCGCCCATGATGGCCGAGGCGGCTGCTTACAACATCGACCGGGGCGCGCAGATCATTGACATCAACATGGGCTGCCCGGCCAAGAAGGTCTGTAACAAGTGGGCGGGTTCGGCCCTGATGCAAGACGAGGTGCTGGCCTTGCAGATTGTGGAGGCCGTGGTGGCCGCTTGCGAGCCACACAAGGTGCCCGTCACGCTAAAGATGCGCACCGGCTGGTGCCAGTCTGAGAAGAATGCCGTGGTGCTGGCCCGCGCCGCAGAAAGCGCGGGTGTGCAGATGGTCACCGTGCATGGCCGCACGCGTGAGCAGGGTTATGGTGGTCACGCTGAGTACGACACCATCGCCGCCGTCAAAGCCGCACTTCATATCCCTGTGGTCGCCAATGGTGACATCACCAGCCCTGAGAAGGCGCGCGACGTGTTGGCCTATACACAAGCCGATGCCATCATGGTAGGCCGTGCTGCGCAGGGGCGACCCTGGATCTTTCGTGAGATCGCGCATTTTCTGGCCACGGGTACGCACCTAGCCCCGCCGCTGGTGGGCGAAGTGAAGCGCCTGTTGCTGGATCACCTGGTGGACCACTACACCCTGTATGGCGAGTACAGCGGCGTGCGCACGGCGCGCAAGCACATCGGCTGGTATGTGAAGACGCTGCCCGGCGGCGAGCTTTTCCGCGCACGCATGAACGCGCTGGAAGACAGCCAAGCACAACTGGGCGCCGTGGCTGATTTTTTTGAGAACATGGGCCGCACGATGGACCGCATGCCCAGCGCCAAACCCGATACGAAACAAGACTTAGAAAATGAATGCATGGAGTTATCTGAATGAGCAAAAAACACATTGAAGAGTGCGTGAAAACCAGCTTGCAGGGCTACTTCACCGACCTGCGGGGCAGTGAGCCCGATGGCCTGTACGACATGCTGGTGCGCGTTGTGGAAAAGCCGCTGCTCGAAGTCGTCATGCACGAAGCCGATCACAACCAGTCGCGCGCCGCGCAATGGCTGGGTTTGAACCGCAACACGCTACGTAAAAAACTCCTCGAACACAAATTACTATGAACGCACTCCTCTCCGTCTCCGACAAAACCGGCATCGTCGGTTTCGCCCGCGCTCTGCACGCCTTGGGCATCAAGCTCATCTCCACCGGCGGCACCGCCAAGCTGCTGGCCGAACAAGGTCTGCCCGTGACCGAAGTGGCCGAAGTCACCGCCTTCCCTGAGATGCTGGATGGTCGGGTGAAGACCCTGCACCCCAAAGTGCACGGTGGCCTGCTGGCCCGGCGCGATGTGCCCGAGCACATGGCCGCGCTGAAAACCCACGGCATCGACACCATTGACCTGCTGGTGGTCAACCTCTACCCCTTTGAGGCCACGGTGGCCAAGCCCGGCTGCACGCTGGAAGACGCCATCGAGAACATCGACATCGGCGGCCCGGCCATGGTGCGCAGCGCCGCCAAGAATTGGAAGGACGTGGGCGTGCTGACTGACGCTTCGCAGTACGCGGGCGTGCTGGCCGAG
>CANCAO010000133.1 GCA_947374105.1 Comamonadaceae bacterium
GGGCGCTTGCGCGACGCGGGCTATGGCATCGAGTGGGGGCCGGGGCGACACGGCCCGGGTGACAACGCCTTCAACTATTTTGTCGGCCCGTTTGACGTGGTGGTGGAGTACACAGCCGAGGTGCAACAGATCGACGACAGTTACTTGGCACATCAACCCGCAGACTGGACGTGGCCACCGGGCCGGGTGGACCAGTGGGGCATCTCCCAGCCGCCCAGCGCGCGGCTGAAAGAAGCGCAGCGTGCGGTAGTGTTTGTGCCCTTCGTCCGTTCGGGCTGAGCCTGTCGAAGGGCTTCGACAGGCTCAGCCCGAACGGGAGTTGTCGTGAACAACGAATATCAATAACACGCAAACGCAATGAATCACTCTGAGCAATTCGACGTCGCCATCATCGGCTTCGGCCCCACCGGCGCGGTGGCCGCAGGCCTGCTGGGCGGCCAGGGCATTCGCACCCTGGTGTGCGACCGGCTGACCGAGGTGTACGACAAGCCGCGTGCCATTTCGCTCGACCATGAAATCATGCGCGTGTTCCAGCAGCTCGGCGTGGTGGCGCAGGTCGAGCCTTTTACGGAGCCCTTCACCAACTCCGAGTTTTACGGGGTGGACGGCCAGTTGATCCGCTGCATGTCCACCGTCGCCCCGCCTTATCCGCTGGGCTTTAACCCCTCCCTGGTGTTCTCGCAGCCACCGGTGGAAAAGGTCTTGCGCGCACACGTGCAAAGCTTGCCCAGCGTGACAGTGGCGCTTGGGCAAACACTGACGCAGCTGACGCAAGACGAGCAACACGTCATGCTGCAATTGCAAGGCGAAGACGGCACGGTGATCGAGGCCCGAGCACGCTACGTGATCGCCTGTGACGGTGCCTCCAGCACCGTGCGTACCCAGATGGGTATGGCGCTGCAAGATCTGGGCTTTGATCAGCCTTGGCTGGTGGTGGATGTGCTGGTCAACGAGCAGGGTGCGGCCAAGCTGCCCAAGGTGAGCGTTCAGTACTGCGAGCCCGAGCGACCCTGCACTTACCTGATCTGCCCCGGCAATCATCGCCGTTGGGAAATCTCCATCAACCCCGGTGAAGACCCGCAGCAACTCGCCACGCCCGAGGGCACTTGGAAGCTGCTCTCGCGTTGGCTCACGCCCGAAGACGCCACGTTGTGGCGCCAAGCCAGCTACCGCTTTCACGCGCTGGTGGCGCAAGACTGGCGCAAGGGGCGAGTATTTCTGGCGGGCGATGCCGCGCACCAGCAGCCGCCCTTCCTTGGCCAAGGCATGTGCCAATGCGTGCGCGACGCGGCGAATTTGTCTTGGAAGTTGGGCGCGGTGTTGCGCGGTGAGGCTGGTGACGCTTTGCTGGACAGCTACGGCGAGGAGCGCCAAGGCCATGTCACCGAGTTAACCACCCGCATCAAGGCCGTAGGCCAAATCGTGGGTGAGCGAGACCCGGTCAAGGCTCGCGCACGCGACGCCCATTTGCTAGAGACCTGTGGTGGTGTGGTGAAGCCGCAGCCCCGGCAAAACGTGCAGCCAGCCTTGGCACACGGCCTGTTGGCGGCGCAAACGTATCCCGCGCGCGGCACGCTGTTTCCACAGCCGTGGGTTCAGCACGCGGGCGCTAAGGTTCGCATGGACGAGGTGCTGGGTCGCGGCTGGCGCTTGATCGTCTCGCCGCAGGCCGATGCAGACCTCAAGGTTGCGGCCAGTGCGCATGGCGTCAAGGGCATGACCCTGCACACCTTGGGGCAAGGTGAGTTGATCGAAGCCGATGGTGTGTTGCAGAACTGGTTCACCCAACACGACTGCACAGCGGCGATTGTTCGCCCCGATCACTATGTGTACGGAGTGACCAGCTCAGAAGTAGAGCTGACGCAACAACTCCAGCAGCTACAGCAAAGCATCGAAACGCCTATTGCTCCGGCCTTGTGAATATGAACCGTTCACCCTGAGCTTGTCGAAGGGCTTCGACAAGCTCAGCCCGAACGGAATTTTGATTTCATCGGGCTGAATCAATAGGCGTACTAAGGCTTGAGCGCCGCCGCCGCCCGCTTGCCCAACTCAATCTTCGCAATCGCATTGCGGTGCACTTCATCAGGGCCATCCACAATGCGCACCGTGCGCTGGTGCGCGTAGGCTTCGGCCAACCAAAAGTCCTGGCTCACGCCCGCAGCGCCGTGCGCCTGGATCGCCCAGTCCACCACTTGGCATGCCATGTTGGGGGCCACCACCTTGATCATGGCGATCTCGGCGCGGGCTTCCTTGTTGCCCACGGTGTCCATCTTCCACGCCGCATTCAGTGTGAGCAGCCGGGCCTGGTCGATCATGCAACGCGACTCGGCGATGCGCTCGTGCCAGACCGATTGTTCGGCCAGCGGCTTGCCAAACGCCACGCGGGCGCGCAGCCGGTCACACATCATCTCCAGCGCACGCTCTGCCGCACCGATGGAGCGCATGCAATGGTGAATGCGCCCGGGGCCAAGGCGACCTTGCGCAATCTCGAAACCGCGACCCTCGCCGAGCATGATGTTGCTGGCGGGCACGCGCACATTCTCCAGCAACACCTCCATGTGGCCATGCGGTGCGTCGTCATAGCCGAACACCGACAGGTGGCGCAACACGGTAACGCCCGCCGTGTCACGCGGCACCAGCACCATGGACTGCTGTGAATGGCGCGGTGCGTTCGGGTCGGTCTTGCCCATCACGATGAAAATCTTGCAATGCGGGCTGCCCACACCGGACGAGAACCACTTGCGGCCATTGATGACGTACTCGTCCCCGTCACGTTGAATCGTGCACTGGATGTTGGTGGCGTCCGAGGAGGCCACGGCGGGCTCCGTCATCAAAAACCCGGAGCGGATTTCGCCTGCCAGCAAAGGCTCTAACCACTGCGCCTTGTGCGCGGGCGTGCCGTAGCGCTCAAAGGTTTCCATGTTGCCGGTATCGGGGGCCGAGCAGTTAAAGACCTCGCCCGACCAAGACACGCGTCCCATCACCTCGCACAGCGGCGCGTAGTCCAGGTTAGAGATGCCCGGCACACCATTGCGCTCGTGCGGCAAAAACATATTCCACAGGCCAGCGGCACGCGCCAAGGGCTTGAGTTCCTCAATCAGGGGCGACACTTGCCAGGCGTTCCCTTGACGCCGGAACGCGTCCATCTCTTCGTAATAGCGCGCCTCGTTCGGGTAGATGTGCTGGTCGAAAAACTGCCGCAAGCGTTGCAGCAAATCCTGGGTCTTGGGGGAGGGTTCAGCAAACACGGGGCGTCCTTACATCGGGTTGATCGGGTCGGTCACTGTGACGCGACCCCGCAATGGTATCCAACTCAACTCCTTGGTCGGACGCGGCCCCCAGACTTTATGATGCGGCCTAACCGGAGAACACTATGTTGAAACGCAGAACCGTCACTCAAACCACCTGGCTTGCGCTGGTCATGGCCTTAGCTGCCAATGTCTCATGGGCGCAAAGCACAGCCCCCTGGCCTGACAAACCCGTCAAGATGATCCTGTCGCAGCCACCCGGCTCGGGCCCGGACAACGTGGCGCGTCTGCTGGGTGAGCGTCTGGCCAAGCCGCTCGGGCAGACGCTGGTGATTGAGAACAAACCCGGCGGGCAAAACGTCATCGGCGCACAAGCCGCCGCCCGTGCCGCGCCAGATGGCTACAGCTTTTACTTTGCCACCACCGCCGCGCTGGTCACCAACAAGCATTTGTTCAAGACCCTGCCCTACGACCCACAAAAAGACTTTGTGCCCGTGGCCTTTGTGGCCAAGAGCCCGTTTGCCGTGTTGGTGAAAGCCGAGTCGCCCATCGCGTCCATGGCCGACTTGATCGCACGCGCCAAAGCCGAACCCGGCAAGCTGTCGCTGGCCAATGAAGGCCCGCGCACCTTTGGCGGCATCATCGCGCGCCTGATCAATGCCCGCACCCAGATGACGGCCAATTTGGTGTCTTACGCCTCGGTTGGCGTCTCGGTGCAAGACGTGATCGGCGGCCATGCCGACGCGGTGGTGGCCGATCTGGCCTCCACCGCCGCCTTGGTGCGCCAAGGCCGCTTGCGCCTGCTGGCCGTGACCAGTGCCAAGCGCGTGGCAGGCTGGGAGCAAGTGCCCGCGCTGGCCGAGTTGTTGCCAGGCTTTGAGATGGTCGGCTGGTTTGCCCTGATGGCCCCGGCAGGCACGCCCGCGCCCGTGATCGCGCGCATGAACAAAGAGCTCAACAGCTTACTGGCCGATGCTGACACCGCGCAACGCATCTTGACCATCGGCCCCATTGCCGAGCCCTTGGGTGGGCCCGAAGCCCTCGGCAGTTTCTTGAGCCAGGAGCATGAACGTTGGAGTGCTGCGGTGAAAGAGATTGGGCTGCTGCCGGAATAGATGGCAGGTTTCATGGGGCTCAGCTAGCTATTGTCAAACACAGTGTTCGACTGGAAGCTGTTGTCAGGGGGGTGCAGCCGAGTCCCCTGATGAGGGGCTGTCTGGCTGTCGTGTTTATTGGGTCAGATAAACTGGGCCGTCGGGTTTATCCGACGAGCTACATTAGGCTCAATTAAGAGAAAACATGTTCTGTTCTCAATGTGGCACTGAAAATCAACCTGAAGCACGCTTCTGCCAGAAATGCGGCAACTCGACATCCGGCGTGACCGCACAACCAAAGCCAAGTGTTGAATCTCAAGACACCGGATCTGCAATTTGGAACCCCAATGCAACAGCGAACTGGAGTCTGATCTTCTCTCCCGCGTTTGGCTCATATCTGCAAATGCTCAATTGGCGCACACTTGGTGAACCTGAGAAGGCTGCGTCGGCACAAAACTGGTTCTATGTCAGCCTAGGAATGCTCGCTGTCTATGTGCTCATGGGCGTATTCATGGACGACTCTAAGGCCGCAGATGCCGCAGCCCAAGGGCTTGGGTTTCTCTTTCTAATTGTTTGGTATTTTTCAGCTGGGCGGGCACAAAGCAAGTACGTCAAAGAAAAGTTCGGGTCAAGCTACGCCAGAAAACCTTGGGGCAAAATGTTGCTTATAGGCGTTTCTGCATTCGTCGGCTTCTTCATTGCTGCTGTAATCGTAGGTCTTGTACTTGGTGTCGCAAGCTAAGCCTAACATTGCGGTCAAGCGGGACGCGTCAAAAGCGGCGCGCCCCTTACCTTTACGTTAGAGCGCAGGAGAATCTATGCCCTTGCCACCGGAACATCGAATTCGATTCTTCGTGTTCGTCATCGAGTCGCCATCTGCCCCTGACCTCTATCACCGTCGGAGCGAAGGCGACATCGTTCGGCAAGCTGTGGAGCTCAATGGCATCAGATGCGTTGTTAAGACCGCGATTTCTGTTTCGGCGTTTGATGCTTGCTTGAAGATAGGGTTGGCTGAAGCCATGGCCAGCATGCCTGGCTACATCCCCCTCCTTCACATCAGTGCCCACGGCGACGCTCATGGCATACAACTTTCTGACGGCTATATCATGCCGTGGGAAGAACTGAAGGACCACCTGCGTCCGGTAAATGCGGCTCTTAGTGGATCGTTGGTTGTGTGTATGTCTAGCTGCGAAGGCTACGCCGGCATAAGAATGGCAATGCATCCTGAAGAGAGCGACCTCCCGTACTCCGCATTGATCGGGTGCGGAACACAGCCAACTTG